>JAYVRQ010000703.1:0-3233 GCA_043776145.1 Chthoniobacteraceae bacterium | reverse complement strand
AGCCCCTGAAAGCCGATAGCTCCGACTGGATGAAACTACAGACGTCAGACAAACTAATCCGTGCGTCTCGGAAATAGGCGCGGACTCGGGACAGGCTCTGAATAAGGCGTGTTTCATCACGAGACGTGGAGTGCCGCCTAACACGATTTGGGCATGGCGGGTGGCAGTCTTCGCGGCTGCGTGGGTGTGCAGCGTTCTGAAGTTCCATAGCCCATTCGGATACCCGTGGACTTTGAACCTGTTTGCAGCGCTGGCTACACTGTGGCTTCACAGGGAGATAAAGCTCAGGCAGAAGGTCGCTCCATGGCACCTTCTTGAGTGGGCGGGTTTATGGAGCTACTCACTTTATCTTCTTCACCCTGCCGCCGGTACCCTGTTTGCAAAGGTTTTCCCTACGCTCACGGGCGGTGCGGTTCGATGGGGGTTGATGATCCTCTTCGTTTTCGCGTGTTGTTATACTTTCTATCTATGCATTGAGCGCCCCAGCCATGCGCTGGCGAGAATGGCAGCAAGAAATTTGCGGCCTGCCCAGTCCGCTGGCGTCGCGAGGAACACGGCCTGAAATGAACGGCCCGCGGGCTACTCCGCGATTTCATCCGCCTTCCACGGCACATATTCGCTCACGAATTTTTTCCGGAACTCCGCGAACGTGCCGGCCTCGATGTGCGCGCGGATGCGGCGCATGAGGTTTAGGTAGAAGTGCAGGTTGTGCAGCGTGACGAGGCGTAGGCCGAGGATCTCGTTGGCCTTGATGAGATGGCGCAGGTAGCCGCGCGCGAACTTGCGGCACGCGGGGCATTCGCAGCCGGATTCGATGGGGCCTTTAAGACACCGACGGCGTCAGGATTTCCAAGTCGGGGAACCATGGGCGCAGGTAGCCACGGTCAATGGCTGCGAGACGGTGAGCATGCGTCTGCGCGTGGGCGGCGATGAGGAAGTCGGGGACGAGGTGCTGGCGGGGGCCGCCCGCTTTCCGATAGCGCTTGAAGGCCAGCCCGGCGAAGTGGGCGGCGGCAGGCGAGATGGGTTCGTAGGTGATGGCGAGGCGGGCGAGGAACTCCAGCAGTTCAGTCTCGTTGGCGGTGGACGGGGCGAGTTCGGCGAAGGCAACGGGGCTGATGATGAGCGGGCCTTCGGAGGCTGCGGTAATGAGGGTTTCGAGCCATCGCTCGTGCCCGGCTTCGCGCTTGATGATGGCCCAGAGCACCGACGAATCGAGCGCCGTGGTCATTTGCGCTTTTTCCTCGGGGTGGACTCCGCCGGGCCATCGCGAAGATCATCCACGATGGCTGCAGCGGGCTGGTCCTGCCACGGGTGGCCTTTGAGAGATTTGGCAGTGGATTTCTGCCAATCGCCGAGCGTTCTTTCCCATTCACCGCGATCCACGACGCGGCGGGCTGTGAGGACGGGGGCGGTTTCGTCGAATTCAAGCAGGTCACCCACATCAAGGTGGAATTTTTGCCGGAGACGCAGCGGAATCGTGATCTGGCCCTTTGCGGTAATGGTGACGGTCATGTGCGAGCAGTAAGCCAAACAAGTAAGGATGGCAAGTTGGCATCCAGCGAGCGCCGCGTGAGGTGAGGCGCGTTACTCCGGCATTTCCCCCGCCTTCCACGGCACGTATTCGCTCACGAACTTTTTCCGGAACTCCGCGAACGTCCCGGCTTCGATGCGCGTGCGGATGCGGCGCATGAGGTTCAGGTAGAAGTGCAGGTTGTGCAGCGTGACGAGGCGGAGGCCGAGGATCTCGTTGGCCTTGAGGAGATGGCGCAGGTAGCCGCGCGCGAACTTGCGGCACGCGGGGCATTCGCAGCCGTCCTCGATGGGGCCTTCGTCCATCGTGAACTCGGCGTTCTTGAGGTTCAGCGTGCCGCGCTCGGTGAAGGCGGTGCCGTTGCGCGCGATGCGCGTGGGCAGCACGCAGTCGAACATGTCCACGCCGCGCGCGACCATTTCCACGAGCTGCGGCGGCGTGCCGAGGCCCATCGCGTAGCGCGGCTTTTCCGGCGGGAGAAAAGGTTCGGCATTTTCCACTGCGGCCATCATTTCCGGCTCGGATTCGCCGACGCTCACGCCGCCGATGGCGTAGCCGTCGAAGCCGAGCTGCACGAGCGCCTCGGCGCTTTCGCGGCGCAGATCGGCGTAGCTGCTGCCCTGCACGATGCCAAATTTCATCCCCGGCGTCTCGACCTCCTTGCACATCGCGGCCCACTTGAGCGTGAGCGCGAGCGACTTCGCAGCGTAGTCGCGCTCGCACGGATGCGGCGGGCATTCGTCGAAGAGCATCGCGATGTCGCTGCCGAGCGTGGCCTGGATTTCCATCGCCTCGCGCGGGCCGAGGAACATCGGCGAGCCATCGAGGTGGTTTTGAAAATGCACGCCCTCGGGGGTGATCTTGCGCAGCTTCGCGAGCGAGAAGACCTGGAAGCCGCCGCTGTCGGTGAGGATCGGTTTGTCCCAGCCCATGAAGCGGTGCAGCCCGCCGAATTTCTTCATCACCTCCATGCCGGGGCGGACGAAAAGGTGATACGTATTCCCCAGGATGATCTGCGCGCCGAGCTGCGTGAGTTCGTCGGGCGAGACGCTCTTCACCGAGCCCTGCGTGCCGACGGGCATGAACTGCGGCGTTTGGATGTCGCCGCGCTTTGTGCGGAGGATTCCGCGGCGGGCTTTCGATGTGGGATCAGTGCCGAGCAGTGTGAACATGGGGCGCGGACCTTACGCGGTGGCGGCGCGGGATGAAGGACGAAAGTCGGTGAGAGCCGCGCGGCTTTCGGTCCCGGCCGGGACCACTTTCAGCAATCAAGGGCGGCGGCCTTCATCCACTTCATCGTAGTCGAAGAAAGTCACCAGGTCGGTGCGGTGCGCGAGATTGCTGGCGGCCTTGTCGGCTGCGAGTTCCTGCGTGGAGCCGTCGTCCGCGTCGCGTCAGCCGCGTTTTTCCGTGAACTGATTCCAGACGAGCAACGGCTCGTCCGTGGGAAGCGTTCGGACGGTGGGTTCATCGCGGGATGATTACTTTGACGCCAAGAATTGTGCGAGAGCCGCGGTCGCCCACGCGGTCGCGGCGGTGGAGAGGAACTGATGCTCACCGTGCGGGTCGCCATTTTCGAAATACGGCTGCGCCTTGTGTTTCACGTGTGACTCGGTGAGCCAAGATCCGTCGGCGAGCTGGGTGTGGAGCAGGTAATCGCAGGCGCGCCGCATGGCGGCGTCATCCCGCGGAGTGCCGG
>JAYVRQ010000702.1:0-3238 GCA_043776145.1 Chthoniobacteraceae bacterium | reverse complement strand
CGCGCTCGAAATCATCAGCGACCGGCGCGGGATGCACCTCGCGCCTTCGCACATCACGATCAGCACGGTCGGCGTCGTCCCCGGCATCCTGCGGCTCGCGGAGGAGCGGCAGCCGTGGCATCTCGCGGTGAGCCTGCACGGGGCCACGGAGTCCGAGCGCGGCGCGCTCGTGCCGGTGAGCCGCCGCTGGCCGCTGGCGGAATTGATCGCCGCCTGCCGCACTTACACCGGGCGCACCGGGCGGCGGATTTTTTTTGAATGGACGCTGATCGCCGGGGTGAACGATTCCTCCGCGCACGCCGAACGTCTCGGCCACCTGCTCGCCGGACTCGCCGCGCATGTGAACTTGATCCCGCTCAATCCCACCGACGGCTTTTCCGGCACACCGTCCGGGATTCCCGCAGCGGCGGAATTTCAGCGAACGCTCCGGCTCGCGGGAATCCCGTGCACAGTGCGTCAGCGCCGGGGAATCGACGTTGCCGCAGGTTGCGGACAGTTGCGCGCCGATGCCAGCGCGCGGGAAAAGCGAAGCGTCAAACCGTGCGGCGGCGCACCATGCTGACGGCGAGCGTCCCGAGCGCGAGAAGCAGCGCACTGCCGGGCTCGGGGACGGGTTCCGCAGCTAGCGGAACCGGAGGAACAACACTGCCGATCGAAACGACTGCACCGTCTCCAATGGTCAGAGAACCAAGTGTCTGGCTGACGGAAAAATAATTACCTGCGTTGATCGTCAGCGTGCCGGAACTGGTGACAAGCGGGGACACGTTTGGGGCAAGTGTGAAGATGGAACCAGTATTCGCATCCCCGATTGTTGAGGTTTGGCTGACTCCATCCAAACGACCCGAGTTTATCTCAAGCGTACCAAGGGTTAGATAAGTCCCATTGTCCATCACCGGCGACTCGTTCCCGCTTAAAACGGAATTGACCACCAAAACACCTGAATTCCTATTCACAGTGCCAAGGCTCAGAGTTCCAGCCCCGGATTTGACGAGTCCAGCGTCTATCGTTACCCCCGAGTTGATCTGCAACGTCCCGCCGACCGTCTGATTCACCACAATCAGGCCGGCGGCCGAACTGGTGCCGGGCACAAGGAGCGTGCCATCACGGCTGCGGATAATTCCATCGTCCAAGTTGGCGACTCCCGCGTCCGCCGCCGGTCGCGAGGCGATCTGGAGCGTTCCGCCGAGCAGCGGATCCAAGGCGGGTGTGGCAGTCGCAGCCGCCGGAGTCACGGGACTCGCGACACCGTAATTGAAACGCCGTTTGACCAGCCCGGCGCGAAATTGCCGCGGGTTGAAAGACGGGGTGTGCGACATGATCGCCGCACCGTCCGCGTGCGGGACGAGCGCGCTGAGGAATGGCGTGGCTGCGAGGAGGGGAAGGGCGAGTCTTTTCATAGGTTCCGTGAAGTTTGCTATCGCATATTGGTTATCGAGTTTTCCCAAAATCTGGCAAGCGCATTTTTGCGAAAAAATCATCCCGCTTTCACCGGCTACGCGACGCCCGCGATTTTTTGGAAAGGCTCGCCTTCGTTCAGCGTCGGGCGTTCGGGGCGGCCTTTGTATTTGTAAATGAGGTCCATGTTTCCGAGGCCCATCAGCCAGAGGATCGTCGCGTGCAGATCGTGGACGTGCAGCCGGTCTTCGACGGCGTGCAGGCCGACTTCATCCGTCGCTCCGATGGCCTGCCCGCCGCGCACGCCGCCGCCGGCCATCCACATCGTGAAGCCCGTCGGGTTGTGATCGCGCCCGTTGCCTTTTTCGCTCATCGGCGTGCGTCCGAATTCGCCACCCCACACGACGAGCGTTTCGTCGAGCAGGCCGCGCGCTTTCAAATCTTTCAGCAATCCGGCGATCGGCTTGTCGGTCGCGCGGCAGAGTTCGCCGTGATTTTTTTCAATGTTCGCGTGCGCGTCCCACTTGCTCCCCGCGCCGCTGTAGAGTTGCACGAATCGCACGCCGCGCTCGACGAGCCGCCGCGCGAGCAGGCACATGCCGCCGAATTTTTCCGTCTCCTTTTCATCCATGCCGTAGAGCTTTTTCGTCGCGTCGCTTTCGCGGGAAAGTTCGACGGCTTCCGGCGCTTCGGCCTGCATTCGGAAGGCGAGTTCGTAGCTGGCGATGCGCGCCTCGAGTTCGCTCTGCACACGCGTCTCCGCGTGGGTGCGATTCATCTGCGTGAGAAAATCGACCTTCGCCCGCTGCTGCGCGTCACCGATCCCGGCGGGCGGGCGCAGGTTCGCGATCGGCTCGCTGCCGGGCTCGATGCGCGTGCCCTGATACAGCGCCGGCATGAAGCCCGCGCCCCAATTGCGCGGCCCGTTGATGACGCTTGCCGCATTATCCTGCATCACGACGAACGACGGCAAATTCTGATTCTCCGTGCCGAGCCCGTAACTCACCCACGCGCCGAGCGAAGGCCGCCCCGCGAGGATCGAGCCCGTGTTCATCTGGCAGACGCCCGACGAGTGATTGATCCCATCCGCATAGCACGAGCGAATGACCGCGAGATCATCCGCGCACGTCGCGATTTCCGGCAGCCAGTCGCTCACCCAAAGCCCACCCTGCCCGTGCTGTTTCCACGCACGTTTGCTCGCGAGGATCGGCGAGTTGAATTCCCCCATCGCCGTGATGACGCGCCCAAAGCTGGGCGGGATCGGCTTCCCCGCGAGTTCCGCAAGCGCGGGCTTCGGATCGAAGGTGTCGAGATGCGACGGCCCGCCTTCCATGAAAAGAAAAATGACGCTTTTCGCCCGCGGCGCGAAATGCGGCACGCGCGGCGCGAGCGGCTGCGTGAGCGAACGCGCCTCGTCCGCACGCGCATCACCTTTCAATAAATCCGCGAGCGCGAGCGCGCCGAAACCGGCCCCCGCACGCGCGAGGAAATCGCGGCGGCTCGTCAAAAATTCATGGTGGAGAAAGCGCATCGCAGGGGAATGGATAACGCGCGGGCAAGGCGATGCCAAGGCTGGTTCTCGATTGGGTGCGATTGAAAGTGGAGACGTGTCAGTAAAATCGTGCTCGTCCTCGTCCTCGAAATCCCCTTCGCCTTTCGAGGACGAGCAGGAGGACGAGGACGAGCACGATTCGGAGTTCCACTCTGAATCATTCCCGCTGCACACCGCGCCGCATGTTTCCGCTTGATCCGGCGCGGCGCGTGCGCCCTATGAATGGTTTCCCATGCTTTCAGCCGAGGTCTTTTATTTGCACATCCAGGGCGAGCAGCTCGGGCCGTACAC
>JAYVRQ010000701.1:0-3240 GCA_043776145.1 Chthoniobacteraceae bacterium | reverse complement strand
CTCACCGTGCAGTCGTTTGCGCTCGATGGAGGGAAGGTATCAATCCGCACCGCCGTGCTCGGCGATCTCACATTCCCGATCGAGGCGCTCTCGGAAATCGGTTTCCCACGCGCGGGTGCGCGGACACTCGCGGGAATCGCGTCTGCTCTGGAACAGCCGCGCAAGCCGGCCCCGGCACGCGCACTCGACTCGGTAAAAATGGACCCGAGCGCGCTTGATGGGACGACGCGGAGATACGACCTGATCGAGTTCACCGGGAACGGTGGCGAAGAAATCATCGGACGCTGGGTCTCAAAAACGGCAGCCGCCAAAGACACGGTGACATTCGAGGATCAGATGAAACTTTCTGGGAACAGCTCGATAAACCGCAATACCGTCGTCGAAAAAAATGCGGCGCTGCGACTGAAAAAGATCGTCATCGAGACCAAGGACGGCACGACGCGGAATAAGGAGCAAATGACCATCGCTGGCGGAAAGGCCACGTTGAGTTCGGGTGATGTCGCCGGTGTTGAGCAGGAAGACGGGATCGCCGTTCCGCCAAACACGTCCACGATTTCCCTGCTGCTGCGCGTCGTCACGCTCCTGCCACGCGACGCAGGAGGCGCATGGATGATTGACCGGCTAATCAATGAGATGAACATGGATCTGGGACCGGGCGAGCCTCACAGGCTCGAATGCGCGGGAAAGCAAACCGTCGAGCACGGCGACATGGTGCGGGTCCTCACGCGCTTCACGCTGCGCACGGAGTCTCAGACGAAGGCTGAATTCTTTGTGGATGAGAACGGCATCGTGCAGTGGGTGGATTTCGAGGAATCAAATTCACCGGCGGGGCGCGCGATGAAACTGCACGAGGGGCGTGAATAGGTCGTGATCCGTCGCGGGCCTCACAGGTTTTCTTCGGAAAAAATTGTCACCGCGCGAGTGGCTCTATATCCTCACACTTCTAAATCACGTCCCATTCCCATGAAACTCTCGCCCCTGCCATTCGCCTTCGTCGCTCTCTTCGCCGCATCCACAATTTTCGCGGAAACGAAACCCGCCGCCCCTGCGGCTCCCGCAGCGCCTGCTCCTGCGAAACCCGCTGTGCCTGCGGTGAAGCTTCCGCCACAAGCGCCTGACGTTGCCGCGCCGAAGCTCGGGCCGGACGGTCAGCCGAACGCCGGATTCATCAAGGCGCACGAAAGCTTCGTGAAGATCGCGAAAGAGGGGAAGGCCCAGTTGCTATTCCTCGGCGACTCGATCACCGCGGGCTGGGCTGGCAGCGGCAAGGACGTCTGGGCCAAGGCATTTACCAAATACAAGCCCGCCAATTTCGGCATCGGCGGCGACCGGACGCAGCATGTCCTCTGGCGCATCGAAAACGGCGAACTCGAAGGCATCAAGCCAAAGGCCGCCGTCATCATGATCGGCACGAATAACTCCGCATCGGACCCCGCCGAGGGCATTGCCAAGGGCGTCACGAAAATCGTCGAGACTGTCCGTGCCAAGACCCCTTCCACAAAAATCCTCCTCCTCGCCGTGTTCCCTCGTGGAAGCAAGCCGGACGGGAAGCTCAATGAGCAAAACGCGAAGCTCAAGCAGGTGAACGCCATCCTATCCAAACTCGACGATGGCAAAAAGGTCTTCTTCCTCGATATCGGGGATAAATTCCCGGTTGCCGACGGCAAGCTCGACAAGGAAATCATGCCCGACTTCCTGCACCTCTCGGCGAAAGGCTATGAGATTTGGGCCGACGCAATAGCGCCGAAGCTGGTGGAATTGATGAAGTAGGCAGCCGCAGAATCCAGCCGCAGATTGTTTGCGCCGGCTGTCGCGGATTAGGAAATAATTTCACGGATCACGCTGCCGTGATCGCGTTCGAGGCGTTTGCGGCGGGGGACTTCGAGTCGGCGCGAATCGAGTCCTAGCTGATGCAGGATCGTGGCGTGGACATCGGTGACGTAGTGCGGGTGCTCGATGGGGTGGAAGCCGAGTTCATCCGTCGCACCGTGGATCGTGCCCCCTTTGATCCCGCCACCGGCCATCCACACACTGAAGCCGTAGGGATACTGCTGCGTGGCGAGCCGGTTCAGCCGGTCCGCGAGAGAAAACTCGGCGGCTTGCTCTCCACGGCTGAGCGCGATTGCGGAGGGTTTTCAATACTACCCGCGACCACCGCATCCATACGGAGTTTGTCGCAGGATTGTTGCGCCCTGAATTCCCAAAGGAAGCGACGAGGCCTACCTCAGTGCTCCGAGGTAATCGCAGAGCACGCGGACATTCTTCACGAAGACCTCGGTGTCCACGCGGCCGTTAAATTCCCAATCGCGGTGCTTGCTCTTGCCCTGCACGATCCAACGGCCTTGCTCGTCGAGTGCTGCGATGATTTCACGCACGCGAGGTTCGAGGGATTCCGGCGGCGACGGCTTCTTTTTTGGCGACTTTGCCGCACGCTCCTTCATCAGCGATTCGCGTCCCTTTTTTTGGAGCTTCTCGTAAGCAGCCAGCATTCGCGGAAAATGGTAGTCACCTTCCCACGAATAGCCGTGCTGGCGTTCCTCGCTGATGTCTTGCAGGTGGTGGTAAATCTTCCCGTCGCGGTCGCCGAAGAGCTGCTTGTTTGTCTGGAGTTCATAGTAGCGCGCCCATTTTCCCGGTGCGATTTCGCTGCGCTTGAACCACGCAATGGCCGCCGGCAGCGGCTGGAGGAATCTTTCCTCGCCCGTCTCGATGTAGAGATCCATGAGCGATTCCATCGCGCCCACGCTTTCGTTGCCCGTCACACTCGGGGGCTCGAATGCCCGCGCCCACGCAGGCTCCATGTTCGCGTTGTATTGCTGCGCCCACACCGGTTGCGGTTCGGGCATCTGCGCGAGAATGAGGAAATCGCCGCCGCGCTTTGCGGCTTCGAGATACTCGCGTTTCCCTGTCCGATGAAAGGCGTCGAGCAACGTCTCGATGCAATCCAGATGCGTGTTATCATTCAGCGTGTAGTGGCCGAAATAGTTCACCTTCGTGTATTCGCGCGGGTAACTTTCCGCATAGCGCGCCTTCATGACCGGGAAATCCTTCACCGTGTGCGCCTCCGCGCGCCATCGCTGCGGCCACGCACCATTGGGATACTGCGCCTCGATCATTTTTCTTAGACCGTAGTCGAGCGCTTCGCGGATGCGCGCATCGGGCGCGTCGCCAGATTCCTTCGTCGCATCGGCGACAGCCAGCAGAAGCCGCAGCGCACTCTGCGTGGTATTGTCGTCGAAT
>JAYVRQ010000700.1:0-3248 GCA_043776145.1 Chthoniobacteraceae bacterium | reverse complement strand
GCCGATCTCTCGCCACGAATCTGTCGCGACTACGATGGGAAGTATTATCTCTTCGAACCCCAGCTCGTCATCAAGCAGACCAGCCGCTGGAACCCGCTGGATGGCCGCCTTTTCACGCCCTTTAAGACGACGTGGTGGAACCCCTTTGCCTGGCACAACGCACGATACTCCGAGCGCGAGCGGGTGGATGATCTGCTCAATCTGGCGGACAATTTCCGCGACCTGACGCAGTGGCTCGTAGAGGAGGATTCCCGCACGAGTGCGCACGCCAATGGCCGGCGGTTCGGCGACGGATTCGCCGAGTCCGGGGAGCCTCAGGACGATGAGCTGGAAGGCTGGTCCAAGGACTCACGGCGCAAGGCGGCAGCGTCCAAGACTTCGGCTAAGGACCCTCTGTGCGAGGACTCCGAAGCCATAATCTACAATAACGATTTCACCCGCCATGCCTACACGGATGTGGTGCAAAGTCTGGTGCGCCGACGCAATGCCTTGCAGGAGCTGAGCACGGGGAGCGAAAGCCGGCAGTATCTGCCGCTGGCTTTGCTGAAGAAAAAGAAGACCCCCCCGGCCGAGCCGGTGAAGGAGCCGCGGCTGGTGGACTTGGTTCCTCCCAGCATCGCGGTGATGTCGGCCGCAGGGGCCGTGGTCGCGGCGAGCGACATCGCGCGGATCAAGCAGGAGGCCCTGAGTAAGTTCGCGGCTTTCGACATCAGCTATTTGGCGGCTAACACTTTTGCGGCGGCGACGGTGGCTGGCATCAACAAAAACAGGACGGAAGAAGCGACCCGCAAAGCGACAGCCAAGTTGCTCCTGCCCCCCCCTGCGGCCAATACGCCGCAACGAGACCCAAGCGACACAGAGGTGACCGCATTGCTGGCGGACTTGCTCGACCGTCTCCCCAAGGTCAGTGCCGTAACCACTTTTCTGACACCGGTCAATACCCGCATGACTGAATTGAAGGCGGCAATCAATGCCTCGACTCTCGTGGTCGCGGATTTAGATCGGCTCGCGAGCACATTGCAAGTGGACGTGGATGAGCTTGATCGGAAGGTAAAAGCGATCACGCCCCCCACTAATTCGCCGGATAATCGAAAGAACACCTATATCGCCCAAAACATTGACGAAGAGCAGATCAAAGCGAATGCGCTGGACGTGATCCGTCTTGCCTTGGAAGTCAAAGATAAAGCCGCCGAGCTCTCCGGCAAGCTTAAGTCCGGGGTGACCGAATTGCCGATCCGCTTCGCCATTACCGGCGAGAATATGTCGGGGCTCAAAAAGGTGGAAGCGTCCGTTGACTCGTCGGTGCTGATCTTTGCGGAGCTGGGGGATGGCCCCATCAACAACCTTGCGACCAAACTCTCAGGCGACACCGTGGTCATTGCCGCGAAGCTGAAGGCCAGCGCAATCGTTCACTTCAGGCTCACTTTTGAACTGAAAAACCCCGCCAATCCTGCCACCCCCATCAAAAGAGTTCTCTTTACGCCACCGCTGATTCTTTCTTTCAACAACACGGTGCCAGTCGCTGCGGGGAATGACTACTTTAACGGCATCAATCTGGGCATGAACACCACTCCTGGCGGCGCGCTCCCCGACGCGGCACCGGACTCGCTGCTCCCGCCACCGCCGTTCTTTCCCGCAACCAGCATTCCCCGCACGGCGACGGTGCCATTTTCCAGAACCCCCGTTACCCGCTCTCTAGCGCAGCGGCTGGAGCCGGACTTTTCCACGGACCTCTTTCCGCCGCTTCCGGAGAAATGAGCCATTGTAAATTAACAACCATCCATCAAACCGCATAATCTATGAAATTACCACCCATCGCCAATCCAGCGAGCATTCGCGTCTCCTCTCGCCTGATGAAATGTTTACACTTGCTGCTTCTCGCTGGCATGGCGACTTGCGCGACGCCCGGCCAGGCCGCGCCCAAAGCCCCCGTCGCGCAAGCAAGTCAACCCAAGATCTTCATCCGGCATCCCGCTCCGAGTGTCACTCTCGGGAAGCCTGTGCTCATGGTCGATGGGGTCCAAGAGAAGGGGGTTAGCACCGTCGCCTTAAAGGATATCGCCTCGACCATCTTCGATCATGCCGCCTTGGAACTGCCAGAAGCTGGTGAACCGCTCAGCAAAACATGGACGGGTGAACTCGTGTATCCCGTGCAAAGTGAGAGCAAGCAATCGTTTGAGGTGAGTTACAAGGCAGACCTCCGGTATTTTATCTACAAGCAGAAAGGCTCCGTGGCCAGCGTCGGCGGAACCATCGGCGGACAGCCTTTCACGGAGAAGTTTGCCGCCGGAAAAGCTGTGGGCGGCCGGGATTTGCTTCGTACACAAAGCGGGAAGCTGAAGCTGAAGGACGGTGGAGAGTTCCGCATCAAGATCGAACTCGGCGCAACTCAAACCAAGACCGGCGGCCAAGTGCTGGTCAACTTCGACAGCATCGATATTCGCTTTAACTAAGGTTGCGTTCATCAATAGTCGTGACGTTCTTCTGTCTGAAGCAAAACCACGAAGTTGCGCAGCGAGGTGAGGCTTTAGAACTGAGAATCTTTCCAGTCGCGGATATTGGAAATCATTGCCGCATCTGCGTTGGCGTCTTTGCGAAACAGTTGCGGTCTTTCCCGATAAAATAGCCGGCTTCGGGGGCTGGCATCGGCCTTGCTATGAATGGCTTTGTCGCGATGAGTCCGACGCCCGGCGGGTAGCCGCCGGGGGAGGGCTTTTCGAGAGTCGTTTAACAATACTGACCAGCCAGCCGGGCTCTTGGACAGGGCTGGGGGGTCGCAAGTTCATAATCATTGAAAGGAAACATATACTTATGGCTATAGCCAAAGTCTCCCTGTCCTTCGCGCGAGCGACGGATGGGAATCTCATTATCTTCACCGATTCGGTGATCGATAAGATAACCAATAATGCAGAGTATCCGAGCCCGGCGCCGACGCTGGCTTCGGTGCAGACTTCGCTGACGGCGTTTCAGACGGCCCTGGCGGAGACAAAGGATGGCGGACCGAGCAAGACGGTGGCCAAGAACGATGCGCGCGAGGCGCTGCTGGCGAAGCTGCGCAATCTCGCGCTCTATGTGCAGCAGGAGTGCGGCGATGATCTCGCCGTGCTGCTGACCTCGGGCTACGAGGCCATGAAGTCGCCGACGCGCGCCGGGGTGCTGCCGGCTCCGCAGCAGGTGACGCTGACGCAGGGCGCGCTGAGTGGCACGCTGGATTTGCGTGGCCGCCCGGTGGCGAATGCGGGCGCGTA
>JAYVRQ010000699.1:0-3250 GCA_043776145.1 Chthoniobacteraceae bacterium | reverse complement strand
GCGGAGAGGGGGGGATTCGAACCCCCGATACCCTTTTGGAGTATGGCGCTTTAGCAAAGCGCTGCTTTCGACCACTCAGCCACCTCTCCTGTCGCGGCGCGAATCATGGCGAAGAATTTGCGCGCGTCAAAGTCCAATTCCCATCGCTCTCCGACGAGGCCTCGATTACGCTCCGCGCGATGACTTTTTCCCGACGAGTTTTCTTCGGCGCGCTGCTGCTGGTCGCTGGCGTGGCGGCGATGCCCGGCTGCTCCACTTTCAAAAGAAAGCCGAAGCCTGCGGTGGCGCGGGCGGTGGTGCCGGTGCGCGTGGGGACGATCACGCTGGTGAATGAGGAGCAGCGTTTTGTGCTGATCGACACGGGGATGGCTGCCGCGCCAGCCGTGGGGACTGCGTTGAAAAGTTTTACGGGGGAAAGTGCGTCGGGGGTGCTGGCGGTCGGGAATGTGAACCGGCGGCCGTTCGTCGTCGCGGACATCGTTCAGGGCGCTCCGATGAAGGGTGACGCGGTGTTTCAGTAGCGCGCGTTTTTTTGCGCTGCGCGCGGGCGCAAAAAAAATCGGTGTTTTCACTTCGGCGCATCGTTGGTTCACTTGCCGGATCAATCCTATGGAACTTACCCGCACAGCTTACGGAACTTGGAGTGGTGGCCGCTTTATGCACTTTGGCGAGCCGCTCGACGATGCACGATTTCTCGGCGCGATTCGCCACGCGTACGAGCGCGGTGTTCGCACTTTTATGACCGCCGATGTTTATGGAAACGGGGTGTCCGATGAGATGCTCGGGCGCGCGCTGGCGGGGGTGCCGCGGGAGAGTTATGCGCTCGTCGGCGCGGTGGGGCACGATTTTTACGAAGGCCAGCGCGAGGGCTCGAAAGGGTACCCGCGTTTCACCGATCCGCGGCTGCGGAGCGCGCGGGATTATTCCTCGTATCTGCGCATGGCGACGGAGAAATCGCTGGTGCGCTGTGGCGTGCAGAAGTTCGACCTGCTGCTGCTGCACAATCCCGATTCGACCGGCTACACGAGCGATGCGGTTTGGAGCGCGATGGCGGGTTTGAAAAGTGAGGGGCTGGCGGAGCGGATCGGCATCGCGCCGGGGCCGGCGAATGGATTCGCGCTCGATGTGATTTTGAATTTCGAGCGGTTCGAGGAGGTCATTGATTGGGCGATGATTATCCTCAATCCGCTGGAGCCGTGGCCGGGCCGGTTGTGTCTGCCTGCGGCGGAAAAGCATGGCGTGAAGCTGATCACGCGCGTCGTGGATTACGGCGGGCTTTTTCACGACGATGTGAAGCCGGGTCACGCTTTCGGCGAGCGCGATCATCGCACGTTTCGCCCGGCGGGATGGGTCGAGGCGGGGAGCGCGAAGATCGAAATGCTGCGTCCGATCGCGCAGGCGCACGGGCTTACGATGTTGCAACTCGCGTGTCTGTGGAATCTCTCGCACGCGCCCGTGCGCAGCGTGATTCCGACGATGATTCAGGAAAGCGGGGAAGGCGCGAAAACGATCGAGAGCAAGATCGACGAACTGGCTTTTCCGAATGCCGTGCTGACGGCGGACGAGATCGCGCAGATCGCGCAGATCGGTGACAACACCGGCTGCATGGACCTCAAGGGCGGCAACCCGGCGTTCGTTGGCGATCCAGTGCCCGATCGCTGGCCGCTCAGCGCCGACCTGAACGCCGTGGCGCAAAGATGGCATATCGACCCCGTGCGCGATCTGGCCTTTACCCACAAGGCGGCATGAACGCTGGAGCGTGAAAGTAATCAGTCCGATGAAAATCGCGCCTCGCCTTTTGCTGAGTGTTTGGGTCTGCGGCCTCGCTCTTTGCGATGCGCGTTCGGAACCCAAGGCGATTGCGCGGGCGGAAGTGGAGTCCTCGTCGATCGCGAGCGCCGGTTACAATCGCAGATCCAAGCTGCTCGAGATCGAGTTTCACTCCGGCGCGATTTATCGCTACCGAGATGTGCCGAAGAAGGTCTTCACCGCCTTCTCGGCCTCGCAATCGAAAGGGCATTTCTTCACCGCCGAGATTCGCGGCAAATACACGTACGACAAAGTGCGCGGCCCAAAGGAATGAGGCTCACCGTCGATGAAATCAAACTGATCGCGTTCATCGTGCTCGGCCTCCTCGTCGGCGCGACCGTCAAACACTACCGCGACACCCAGCGCGCGAATGCCGAACCGCCTGCACAAGTCGATGGCCCGCGAAAGCCGATGGGTACAAGGATTGGCGGCTCACCCGTTGATTCAGAGAACCGTTCAGCCGGGCGCGAAAAAGATTGAAGATTCCTCTTGCCGCCCACCGCGACCTTGATACTTTCCATGCCCCGCCAAGTGGTGGGACCGAAAAAGTGAGCGACCGTAGCGACCCGGTTTTCGGGAAAGTTGAAAATAATCAAATTTCCCGTTGACGATCAAAACGACCCCTCTACTATCTCGGCCCCGCAAGCAGACGGGTTCGCTTCACAAAGCGAATTGCTCTTAAAACTTCTGGGACTTCAGATTGAACTCAATCTCGTCCTGACATGAAAGCGATGTCCCGCACAACGGGAAGCGCCTTCGTTGCCAGACTCGAAATTGAGTTTTTTCGTCCCCTGAAGTTGGCGGGCATTGATCTTTGAAAATCTGGTTCTTGAATCTTCGACAGCGCACCGCGTCCGCAAAGACGCCATGCAAGTGAATGATTCAGAACGGTCAAATCGCCCCGGCACAAGTCGGGGCACTAGTAAGCAAAAATTGAATTGTGCGTTATACGTCAGGTCTTTGATTTCAAACATTAATAAGATCGAACAAACCCTGAACGGCCTCACGGTCGGTCAGGTATAGAACGGTCAGATTTTGCCGTCACCTTAGCAGTGATGGCGCAAACTTTTCACGGAGAGTTTGATTCTGGCTCAGAACGAACGCTGGCGGCGTGGATAAGACATGCAAGTCGAACGGAATTTGTTTTGTAGCAATACAAAGCAAGTCCAGTGGCGCAAGGGTGCTTAACACGTGGGCAATCTGCCGAGAAGTGGGGGATAGCTCGCCGAAAGGCGAATTAATACCGCATGTGGCCTGTGAAGTCATCTTCACTACGCCAAAGCCGGGGTAACCTGGCGCTTCTTGATGAGCCCGCGGCCTATCAGCTAGTTGGTGAGGTAACGGCTCACCAAGGCTATGACGGGTAGCTGGTCTGAGAGGACGACCAGCCACACTGGAACTGAGACACGGTCCAGACACCTACGGGTGGCAGCAGTCGAGA
>JAYVRQ010000698.1:0-3258 GCA_043776145.1 Chthoniobacteraceae bacterium | reverse complement strand
AACGGATCGTGTGATTATTGGCCTTCTCAACTGATGAGCAGCAACCGCGGCGGCTGGCCGGGATGGGTGGCGGGAGCGCGGTGGATGCACGGGGGGACGGGGCTGCCGGGGTAGTCCACGGCGATGCGCCAAAGGTTGCCAATGCCGAACGAAAATGGGTGCGCGTGCGGGGCAGGGGAGTAATGGAGGTCGTAGCAGTTATCTTTCAGATGTTCGCGGAAGTCTTCGTTATCCTCGCCTCCGAAGAGTTTGAGCAGTTCGGCGCGGGTTTCGGGGATGTCGATGCGGCGGATCGCTTCGTCGTTGCGCAAGCCTTCGGAAGAAGCCTCGTTGTAGCTGCAAAGCCAGGTGTCAGCTTCGACCGTGGCGCTGTCGGCATGGAAGGAATAGACATCGACGGGGATGGGTCCGGGTTCCTCCTCGCGAGGGTAGGCATGGATACAGTCGAGGATGGGTGACAAGCCAGCCGTGCGGAGAAGGCGTTGGTCTTCGATGAGAAGGTCGATGGCCACCCTGCCGGCGACGCTCACGGGGAGGCTGTTGAGATAGGTGTCATCGAGGGTAGCTATGCCATCGCTGGCTGTTAGATGGATGACGACTTCGCTGAAATCGCCGGATAACTCGCGTTGCCAGCAGAGGGCGTTGATGCCATCGGCGAAACGGGTCGAGATGAGTTCATCGAAGCTATTCACCACCTTGATGCGATTGTAGCCGGGCGGTGCCATGATTAAAACTACGCGCGCACGGCTGGCTTCGTGACTTTGCCCATCGCGTTGCGCGGGAGTTCGGGGACGGCGAGCAAGCGGTGCGGGATTTTGTAAGTGGAGAGTCGATCGCGGCACCAATCGCGCAGAGCAGCGAGATCGAGGGCGGTGTTTTCTTTCAACACGATGACGGCGGTGACGGCTTCGCCCCAAGTGTCATCTGGCAGGCCGATGACGGCGCATTCCTGAATGTGCGGGTGATCGAGCAGCGCGGCTTCGATTTCCAGCGCGGAGAGTTTGTAGCCACCGCTTTTGATAATATCGACGCTGAGCCGACCCATGATGCGGTAGTAGCCGCGCTCCAGCACGGCCATGTCGCCGGTGCGGAACCAGCCTTCATCGAAAGTCTCCGCGCTAGCTTCGGGGCGGTTCCAGTACTCGCGAAAGACGCCGGGGCCGCGCACTTGGATTTCTCCGGGCTCGTCCTCGCGGGTGACGATTGCGCCGGCTTCCGTCTTGAGCCGCACTTCGACGCTGGGCAGCGGCCGGCCCACTGCGCCGGGACGCCGCTCGCCGTGAAATGGGTTCGAGAGGACCATGCCGGTTTCCGTCATGCCGTAGCGTTCGAGGAGTTTTTGTCCGGTGAGCGCGGTCCATTTTTCATGCACGCTCGCGGGCAGTGCGGCGGAGCCGGAGACCATGAGCCGCATCCGTGCGAAGCCATCCACGATGGCCGCGCGATCCTTTGGCGATGCGGCTTCCAGCGCCGCGATGAGTTTCACGTAAATGGTCGGCACTGCCATGAAGAGCGTCCACGCATCGCCGCGCGCGCGGTCCAAAATCGCCTGCGGATCGAAGCGCGTGAACGGTTCGATCGTCGCGCCGCTCCACAGCGCGCAGCTCGCGACATTGATGATGCCGTGGATGTGGTGCATCGGGAGGAAAAGTGGAATGCGATCCGCGGCACTCCATTCCCACGCCGCTACGAGACTCTCGATTTGCGCCTGGATGTTGGCGTGCGTCGTCACGACGCCCTTGGGTTTGCTCGTCGTGCCGCTCGTGTAGAGGATCATCGCGCGACGCTCGGGTGTGATGTCTGGCAAAGACTTCGTCGGGGTGGAAGGGACTGCCTCGACATGGACGAGCCGCACGCCGAGTCGGGTGCAAAGCGGGGCGATCTTTGCAGCCATCGCCGCATCGGCCATCACGATACCCGCGCCGGAATCGGTGAGCGCGTATTCCCATTCGGGCTCCGTTGCCGACAGGCAGAGCGGCACCTTCATTCCCCCCGCACGCCAGATCGCCCACTGCGCGGCGGCGTAGCAAAATCCTGCTGGCACGAGCAGCGCGACTCGCGCTTCGCATAAGTCGTCCGCATTACCTAACAGCACCGATGCGAGTAACTCCGAACGATTGAGCAGTTCTTGATAGGTGTGTGAGTTAGTCGCCGTGCAAAAGGCAACGGAGCCGCTGTACAAGCGAGCGCGGGCGACGATGGAAATTTCGGGCATGATGAAGTCAGTGCGCGACGAACATTTTCACCGCGAAAAATAACGCTGACGGCCCGAGCAAACATCCTAGGCCAGTGTGAAACGTCGCGACCAATGCGCCATACGGAACCAGCCGCCGATCGGTCGCCGCGAGGCCCGCGCTCACGCCGCTGACGGTGCCCGCGAGACCGCCGAAGACCATTGCGGAGCGCGGCGTTTTCAGGCGCAGAAACTTTGCCGCCATCGGCGTTGTGACCATCACGAGGATCGCTTTGATGACACCCGTCGCGATGCTCAGCGCCATGACATCGGAACTCGCGCCGATCGCCGTCCCCGTCACCGGACCCACGATGTAGGTGATCGCGCCCGCGCCGATGGTCGTCATGCTCACCGCGTCCGCGTAGCCAAAGGCGCGCGCCACACCGACGCCGACGATGAACGGCAGCACCGTGCCGAGCAGTAGCGCGACTGCGCCGATCCAGCCCGCGCGTTTTGCCTCCTCCGCGTGGACTTCAAACGCCGTCGCCACGATCGCAAAATCGCGCAGCATGTTTCCACCCATCAGCCCCACGCCGCCAAACAGCGCGAGGTCCGCGAGCCCCTTCGTGCCGCCCGACATTTTCCCGCCGACGTACGCGAGCGCGAGGCCAATGAGAATTGCGATGGCCGAGCCTTGCACGCGGCCCAACGTGAGCCGCCGCGAGATCACGCCCGAGACGAGCATCACCAAACCCACGACGGCGAATGCCATCACGAGCCCGTTCTCCTTCGCTGCTTTTTCGAGAATGCTCCACATCACGCGTTATTCCGGCTTGTCTTCGCCGCGCGGCTCCAGGCGATTGATGAAAGAAACAAACACGCCGCACACCACGACGCTTCCCACCGCCGCGAGCAGCGCCACCGGCCCGCCGCGCAGTGCCGCGACCACGTTTTGCTGCATGGCCATCGCGACCACCACGGGGATGTAAATCGCGCCCCAATAATTCACGCCGCTTTCCGAGCTGGCGGACAGCAGACCGCGCCGATGCAGCACGAGCCGCGCGGAAATCAGCAGCAGCATCGCG
>JAYVRQ010000697.1:0-3263 GCA_043776145.1 Chthoniobacteraceae bacterium | reverse complement strand
CTGCTGAATTTCCTGCGCGCGGTCGCGTGCGGCGTGGCGCTATTGCTGTCGGAGCCTGCATGGGCGCAGAGCGTCGCGGAGGCGTGGAGCGGGCATGGCCGCGATGCGCAGCATAGCGGGATTTCGAGCGTCGCCGCGCAGCCGCTGCGGAGGGTTCGCTGGAAAATGCCGGTCGATCTAGCGCCGCAATACAGTGGAACCAGCCTGCTGATTCACTATGGTTCGCCGCTCGTCACGCGGCTGAATACGCTCATCGTGCCGGTGAAAACGGGGGCGAACGATGGTTTTCGGGTCGAGGCGCGCGATCCAGCGGATGGTGCGTTGAAGTGGATGCAGGCCAGCGACTACACGCTGCCGTATGCGAGTTGGATCCCGGCCTGCGGCATTGCGCTGACTCCGAAGAGCCGCCTGTATTTTCCCGGCGCGGGCGGCACGGTGTATTTCCGCGATGCGCCGGATGCCGCGATTGCGCCGCCGTCGGGCGCCGGGCAGATCGCCTTTTACGGACTCGCGAATTACCAGGCAAATCCCGCCTCGTTCAACAGCAGCGTCCGCATTTGCACGCCGATTACGGCTGATCGTTACGGCAATATCTTTTTTGGATTTCAGGTGAGCGGCGCGACCGTGCCTGCGCTCGAGAGCGGCATCGCGCGGATCGCGGAGGATGGAACGGGCGCGTGGATTTCCGCGGGCACCGCGGCGGCCGATGCCTCGATCAGCAAGGTCGTCATCAACTGCGCGCCCGCTCTGAGCAACGATCAGCGGACGCTTTACCTCGCGGTGAGCAGCGGAAGTTTCACCGGCGGCTACCTCGTCGCGCTCGACAGCCGGACGCTCGCGCCGATCTCGCGCGTGCGGCTGAAGGATGCGAAAAATCCGGGCAACGACGCGGTGCTACCGGACCTCGGCACGTCGTCGCCGACGATCGGCCCGGATGGCGACGTGTATTACGGCGTGCTCGAATCGCCCTGGGCCTCGAACGGCTACCGCGGCTGGCTGCTGCATTTCGACGCAACTTTGGCGCAGACGAAAATCCCCGGCGCGTTTGGCTGGGATGACACGGTTTCCATCGTGCCCGCGTCGATCATGCCGACCTACTCCGGCGCGTCGCGCTACCTCGTCCTCGCGAAATACAACAACTACGTCGTGGGCGGCGGAGGCGGCCTGAACCGCGTCGCGATCCTCGATCCGAACGACACGCAGACCGATCCGGCGAACGGCGCGATCGAGATGAAGGAAGTCCTCACGAAGCTCGGGCCGACGCCCGACAGCGAGTATCCGAATGTCCCCGGCGCGGTGCGCGAATGGTGCATCAACACCGTTGCCGTCGATCCCTTCACGCGCTGCGCCATCGTCCACAGCGAGGATGGAAAAGTGTATCGCTGGGACTTCGCGACGAACGCCTTCACCGAAACGCTCACGCTCACCACAGGCATCGGCGAGGCTTACACGCCCACGGTGATCGGCGTGGACGGCACCGTGTATGTCATCGAAAACGCCACGCTTTTTGTCCTCGGAAAATGAAAATGCCGCGCTTGTTTGCGATCCTATTTTTCACGCTGGCGATGTCCGTGCGTGCGAGTCTCACCCTCGCGCTCGCGCCCGCGCCGCAGGTCGTGGAGCAAGGCGGGGAACTGATCTTCAGCGGGACGCTTACGAACACGAGCGCGACGGACAAACTTTTTCTGAACGACATCGGCGCGACGTTCACCGGCAATTCCGCCGCGCATCTCGCGCTGAGGACGAACGCTTTTTTTGCCAATGTTCCCGGCGTTCTTCTGCCGGGCGAAACTTACACCGGTGTCCTTTTCCGCATCGCAATCAGCAGCCTCGCGCCGCCGGATGCTTATGCGGGAACGATCGCGGTGCTCGGCGGCGCGGACATTTTCGCGACGGGGAATCTCGCCAGCGCAGGGCTCACGATTGCATCGCCCGTGGCGGGCATCGTCGCGAGCGATCCGATCGCGGGTGAACTCGGGCCGGAAAACGGCGCGTTCACCGTCGCGCGCACGGGCAGCACGGCGCTCGCGCTCACCATTCCCATCGCGACTTCCGGCACGGCGATCAACGGCACGACTTACGAAGCCGTCGCTGCTTCCATCACGATTCCCGCAGGCTCCGCGTCCGCTCCCATCGCGATCGTTCCCATTCCAGACAGCATCGCACAGGGCGACCGCGCGGCGATTCTGACACTTGGCGTTTCGCCCGGCTACACTCTCGGCGGGAACACCAGCGCCACCGTCATCATCCGCGACAAACCAATCGACGAATGGCGCGCCGACCAATTCGCTGCGGCGGCAAACAACGCGGCAGTGTCCGACCTCGCCGATTGGGAAGGCGACGGCGTTCGCAACCTTATGGAATACGCGCTGAATCTCGACCCGCTCTCGCCCGATGGCAGCGCGCAGCCGGCCTCGGCGATCAACGGCGGATACCTCACACTTTCCTACGTGCCGAAATCATGGGCGACCGATCTCGTCTATGTCGTCGAGGCTTCGACGGACCTCGTGAACTGGAGCCCCGCCGACGTGGAAAGCGTGCAGGTCGAGGATCGCGAGCCTGCGGATCGCGTCACCTTTCGCCACAAAAATCCCGTGAGTCTGAACGGGCGCGCGTGGCTGCGGCTCTCGATCACGCGCGGTCCGTAAAGTTTCGGCTCGCGCCGGGCTTTCGCGGCGGCTATCGAACGCGGTATGACTTGCCGTTCCTTTGCCTGCCTTGCTCTCGCGCTTGCTCTCTCCGGCTGCGCCACGGAAGCCGATAAGAAAAAAAAGGAGGCTGAAAAAAAGAAGCCCGAGCCGCTGCAAAAGCAGACCGAAGACCCCGCGTTCCTCGCCTTCGTCGGCAGACTGCGCACGGCGGTCGCGAACAAGGATCACGCGACCATCACTTCAATGATGACGGCGGACTTTGGCTATCGCTGGGACAACGCGCCGGTCGGCGATGACGTCTTCACGTATTGGGATCTGAACGAAAGCTGGCCGGTGCTCGGCAAAATCCTACGCGAAAAATTCGTCGCGAACGGCAACTACATGGTCGCTCCCGCCGCCGTCGTGACGGAGCCCGGCTACCACGGCTTCCGCGCCGGGATGCGGATGCTGAATGGCAGTTGGAAGTTCGCCTATTTCGTGCCCGGTGAAGGCACCGTCGCGCAGTGACGGAGCGCGATCCCATTGCGCTCGGGCTGCCGCATCGCGCGCCGTTTGTTTTTGTCGATGAAGTCGTGGAACTGCGGCCCGGCGAATCCGCGCTCTGCCGCAAAA
>JAYVRQ010000696.1:0-3265 GCA_043776145.1 Chthoniobacteraceae bacterium | reverse complement strand
GGGCGCATCACGCGCTACACGGCGCGGGCTTCGGATGGGTTTCGGAGCGTCGATCCGGCGAGCCGGAAGGTGCTCGTCGGTGAGACGAAGACGACGGGATTTCCGATCGTCCAGCAAACGCATGGGATGGGGCACCTCGTCTTCGGCAGCGATGGGACGCTGCTCGCTTCTTGCGGGGAGACGGCGAGCTTCGAGGAAGTCGATAACGGCAGCAATCCGGCGCTCAGCTACGCGACGCAAGGGCTGGCCGATGGCATCCTCACGGCGAAGGAAAACGTCGGCGCGTTTCGCGCGCAGCTCATCGACTCGCTCGGCGGAAAGGTCATCCGCATCGACCCGGAGACGGGCGACGGCGTGCCGGGGAATCCGTTCTTCGACGCGGCGAATCCGCGCGCGGCGCGCTCGCGCGTGTGGGCGCTCGGCTTTCGCAATCCGTTCCGCTTCACGCTGCGGCCCGGCACGGGCGGGCCGGGCGATCCCGGTGTGATCGTGCTCGGCGACGTGGGCTGGGGCGCGTTCGAGGAGATCGATGTCATCAACGGGCCGGGAAAAAACTGCGGCTGGCCGCTGTTCGAGGGGCTCACCACGCACGAAAGTTACATCGCCGCCGCGCCCATCAATCCCGATGCGCCGAATCCGCTCGGCGGCTTTTTCACGTTCCACGATTTGCTCGTGCAGGAAACGCTCGCGACGCCCTCGTGGCCGGGCGTGCCCGCGAACATCCCGCGCTTCATGCACACGCGGCCCGTGATCGACGCCGCGCATTTCGACGTGGCGCGCGCGGCGACTTTTTTCGACACGACTGCGGGGGAAGTGCTGATTGGCGCTCCGGGCTCGCCGGTGGCCGGTCCGCAGTTCGGCGCGAATGCGAGCGTGGGCGGCACGTTTTACACCGGCACGGATTTTCCGAACGGCTATCGCGGCACTTATTTCCACGCGGATTTCGGACACGGCTGGATCAAAAACATCGTCTTCGACGCGAACCATCGCCCGATTCAAGTGAGCGATTTTGCGGCAGGCGGCACTCCCGTTTTTCTCGCGACGCATCCGACGCTCGGCGGACTTTACGCGGTCGATTTTGTCTCCGCGACGGTGCGCAAAATCGTGTTCACCCCGAATGGAAATCTCGCGCCCGTCGCGGCGGCATCCGCGAGCGTCACGATCGGCGTGTCGCCGCTCGGCGTGAATTTCAGCAGCGCGGGCTCGCTCGATCCCGACAATCTGCCGCTCGCGTATCGGTGGGACTTTGGCGATGGCGCGACGAGCGTGGAAGCGGCTCCCACGCATGTTTTCACGGCGACGGGACCGCGCCGCTTCGACGTGACGCTCACCGTGACCGACGCAGGAAACGCCATCGCGCAGGCGGGTCTCGCGATTTTCGTGAATGACACGCTGCCGGTGGTGACGTTGTTCAGCCCGGTGGATGGCGCGAAGTATTCGATCGAACACGACACGGAGTACGCGCTGACGCGGCTCGTGACCGAAGCGCCGGGGCACCCGACCGTGACGCAGTGGAATGTTTTCCTGCATCATAACGAACACGAGCACGGGGAGCCGGCAGTCATCGGACCCGAAACGATCGCGCGCATCTCGCCGATCCACAGCCTCACCGAGACGTATTTTTTCCGCATCCAACTCACCGTCACCGACGACCTCGGCGCGCAGGTGATCCGCGAGGCGCGGCTGTATCCGAACGCCGCCAACATCGCCCCGCGAGCCGCATGGGCGCTGGCGCGGCGGGAGATCGCCTTGAACGCCGAGCCGCTGATTCTCGATGCCGCGGCCACGCTCACGGATGCGGACAGTCCGGGCATCGAGTTTGGAAAATTGCGCGTCGCACTTGCGGGCGCGGGCGCGGGCGATGCGCTGACGATTCTCTCCGATGGCCAGGTGAATCTCGACAATGGCCACGTCGCATTCGGCGGCGTGGTCGTCGGTGCGATGTCGGGCGGGACGAACAGCACGCCGCTGGAAATCGTCTTCAACGAAGCCGCTACGCCCGCCGCCGCGCAGGCGATCCTGAGGCACGTCGCGGGCACATTCACCACGGCTGGGACACGCGGCGTGACTGCCACGCTCGATGATGGTGACGGCGGCATCGGCGGTACCGCGCCGCTTTCCATCGAAGTCGAGCTTCCGAATCTGCCGCCGGTAGTGTTGCTGAAAAAGCCGCTGGATCTTTCCACCTATCTCGCACCGGCGGGGATCACGCTGGTCGCGGATGCCAGCGATGCGGATGGGAGCGTGGCGAAGGTCGAGTTCTTCAGCGGTGCGACGCTGCTGGCAGATGTCATCGGGCCGAAGTTTCGCTTCGTGTGGAGCGGCGTGTCGCCGGGGAGCCATTCACTGACCGCGCGCGCGACGGACGATCGCGGCGCGACCACGACTTCCGCGCCGGTCAGCATCACCATCTCGGGCAGCGATGTCCTGCCCGCGCCGTGGTCCGCGCAGGACATCGGAAGTGCGCGCGGCCGCAGCACGAGCGCCGACGGGAACTTCAAGCTGCGCGCACTCGGCGCGGGGCTGGGTGCGGCGGCGGACGAGCTGCATTTCGCGTGGCAGCCGTGGACGGGCGACGGCGAAATCATCGCGCGCGTCGAGGCGATTCGGACCGTCACTCCGCAAACTTTCGGCGCGCTGATGTTCCGCGAATCGCTGCTCCCCGGCGCGCGCCACGTTTCGCTCTGCCTGAATGCGACTGGCCGTTCCCGGCTGAGATGGCGCGACGGAATCGCCGCGACGCTTCAACAAAGCAAAGGCCCGCTGCTCCCCGCGCCCGGCTGGCTGAAACTCACGCGGCGCGGCTCCGAGTTCACCGGCTCCGTTTCGACCGACGGCATCACCTGGACCGTCATCGGCACCGCGGCGCTCGCGCTTCCCGATCCATGCCTCGTCGGCCTCGCCGCCAGCGCGGCCAGCACGCTCGCGAAGACTGCCGTGGTTTTCTCAAACGTCTCCGGCCCGCAGCCGCCCGCGCCTTGATCGCGCACCGGCCCCATGCCATCGTCGGCGCGATGAGCGAACCCTCCACGAACTCCAAATAATGCGCATCCCCTTCGCTGGCGTTTTCGCCACGATCCTGCTCTCCACATTTCTCCACGCGGAGGATACCGCGCTGAAAGACGGCAGTACCTTTGAGGCGCGCGACACGCTCGATTGCGGGACCGATTCCATCGCCGATGCCGCCGCGTGTCTGGACGGGCTGAAGTGGACCTGCGCGCCCTTCACCGTGCGCTGCCAGCCGCCTGCATCGGGGCTCGGCGAC
>JAYVRQ010000695.1:0-11226 GCA_043776145.1 Chthoniobacteraceae bacterium | reverse complement strand
GCCTCGTTGTATTGCTTGAAGCTTTCGGCCTTCTGTTGCATGGCGGAGGCCTGGGCCTTGCCTTGCGCCTCGATGACGGCGGCTTCGGCCAGGCCGCGGGCCTTGTTCGCTTCGGCCTCGGCCACGCCGGTGGCCTTCGCGACGTCCGCGGCGGCGAAGCCCTTGGCCTTGGAGGCGGACGCGGCGCCGGCGGCCTCGGTTTCGAGCTGGAATTTCGTCGCGTTGGCGAGGGTCTCCACGCGGTAACGCTCGGCGTCGGCGGGGCGCTGCACGGTGGCTTCGAGTTCGCGCTGGCGGCGCTGGATTTCCTGCTGTTGCAGCTCGATCTGCTTTTGTTTCTCGATGATCTGCACCTGCACTTCCTCGGCCTTCACGAGCTGGCCGGTCTTGAACTTCTGCAGGTCGTAGGCGAGGTCGGACTCGGCCTTCTTCTGGTTCACCGCGGCCTGGTACTGCGCGACGTTGCTCTCGTAGTCGCGCTGCGCCTCGGCGATGCGCGTGTCGGCGATGAACTTCGCCTCCTGGCCGGCCTGCGAGGCCTGGGACGACTTGATCATCGCGTCGCGGTCCGCCTCGGCCTGGGCGATCTGCGCGTCGCGTTTCACCTGGGCGATCCGCGGCTTGCCCAAGGCCTCGAGATAGCCCTGCGAATCGCGGATGTCGCGGATGGTGAAGCTCACGATGCCGAGGCCCATGTTTGCCATGTCGCCCGCCGCGACCTCCTGCACCTTCTGCGCGAACTGATCGCGATTCTGGTAAATGTCCTCGACCGTCATCGTGCCGAGGATCGCGCGCAGATGCCCTTCGAGCGTTTGCATCGCGATGTTTTTGATCTCCGCAGTCCCTTTGCTGAGGAACTGCTCCGCCGCCGTCGCGATGGAAACGTCGTCCCCCTTCACCTTGATCTGCGCGACGCCATCGACCTTCACGGGCACGCCCTTGCTCGTATAAACCTCGGGCGTCTGCACGTCGATCGTGAGCAGCTCGAGCGAGAGCGTGTTCGACATTTCGACGACGGGCAGGATGAAAGTGCCGCCGCCTTTCACGATGCGAAAGCCGCGCTCGAACCGCTGCCCGTCCGCATCGAGGAACGTGTGCTTGCGCCCAGAGACGACGAGCACTTCGTTCGGCCCGACCTTCGTGTAGCGGCTCGACCACACCATCATAAAAAGGAAGATGACGACGACGATGCCGACGACCGCAAAGGCAACGGGACCGAGTTCGGGAAGGAAGGCGAGCATTGGATTCATGGGAATGGGAGGCTAATCGTTGGTGACAAAAAATTGCGAACCCGCAGTCCGCACGATGCGAACCTTCGCCCCGGCGGCGATCTGGCGCTCATCCAGCGCGCGCGCCGCGGCGGTGTAGCGCGTGCCGCCCTGCACATAGGCGATCTCGCCCACGCCGCCCGCCGCGATCGGCGTGATGACCTCCGCGCCCGTGCCGAACAACTCCGCCACGCGCCCCTCGCTCGAACTCTGCGTGGCGCGGAAAATCTTGTTGAAAACCACGACCACCAGCGCCGCGACCCCGAGCCCGCCGAGCGCCGCGAGCGGCACGCTGAACCACGCGCTGCTCGTCATTTCGATCTTCGAGAAAACCAGCCCGAACGCGCCGAACGCGGTGACGAACGTGGCGATGGCCGTCGGGCTCAGCACCGAAACGCCGGGCATCCCATGCGAGCCCGCGTCCCCGTGCCCGGCGTGCGCATCGCCATGCGGCGCATCGTGCCCGCCGCCACCGTCCGCGAGAAACGCGCTGATGATCGCAAAAAGCAGACCGACACCGACGCAGACCAGATAGATGGTGATGAGTTCCATTGGGGCAAACCGGATTGAACTGCATCAAACGCGATTTGCCGGAGCGAAAGCAAGCTGCGAAGCGAGACGCACTTCGCCGATTCCCTCGCTTGTCGGCAAACGAGGAGCACGCCCGAAAGGGTCGCATCCCGAATCTCTACGTTTTCCGTTTTTCCAAAGCCCGACTTCGAGCGGCTTCAGCGCCCGGCGCGGCTTCGCCGAAAAGGAGCAACTGCTCCTCGCTGCCGGTTGCGCCTTCCCGCTTCACGGGCGCGGGTACGGCGGCGCGCGCACCGGCGGTGAAGAGGCCGCGGCGCAGGTCGGTGTTGGAAAGAGGCGGCTTTTTCCCAGCCATCACATCCGCCGCGCGGCGCGGGCGACGGTGGTTTCGTCGATCATCGAAAGCTGCCGGTCGGCACCTTCGAGGAGGCTGAGCATCGCGAGTTTGTTCAGGCTGCGGCAGATGCCGCCGGAGTGTTCGTGCAGGGCGCGGAGCGCGGGCTCGTTGAAAAGATCGGTGAGACGCCCGGCGGTCATCAGGCGGTATTTCACGTATTGCGCAGCTTCGTCGGCGGTGAGCGGGCGCAGGCTGTTGCGCAGGTAGATGCGGTTGCGCAGCGATTCGTAGCTCGGGTGGGTGAGGCGCTGGTCGAGCCGCGCTTCGCCGAAGAGCAGGCAGGTGACGAGCTTTTGCTGCGGAATCTCGATGTTGCTGATGGTGCGGACGATGTGCAGGCAGTCGGCGGAGAGCAGGTGTGTTTCGTCGATGAGGATGACGAGACGGCGCTCCTGCTGGTGCAGTTCGATGATGTGATTGCTGAGCAATTTCACGAGATCCTGCACGCGCGCGATGCCGGCGGGGAGTGCGAGATTTAGCTCGGAGAGGATTTCGCGCAGCAGCCCCGTCTTGCTGAGACCGGGCGTGACGAGGACGAGGATGGCGCGGTGTTTCGGCTCGTCGAAATGCTGGAGCAGCAATTGCGTGAGCAGCGTTTTCCCCGTGCCGCTCGGTCCCGTGACCATGCCGAGCGAGGCCTGGAAATTGACGGCGAGCATCATGTCGCGAAAGGCGTCGGCGTGCGCCTCGGTGCGGAAAAAAAACGCGGGATGCACGGAGTCCGCGAAGGGATTTTCGCGCAGTCCGAAGTGGCGGATGAAGTCGCCGACGGGCGCGAACGGGACAATGGCGGCGGGCGGCGCTTCGGCGGCGGGCTCCGCGCCGACGAGATCGGCGAAGGGATCGGCGGGGTCGGAGGAGATGTGGAACGGTGCGGGACTGAAGTGTTCGAGTGGCGGATTCATGGCTGGCGCTGGGTTGGTTGAGAAAAAAATCACGCGGCGGCGGAAGCGCGCGCGGTGGCGCTGGGAGTGGCGGAAAGCTGCGCGGCGATCTGCGCGATGCGCTGGGCGTGCGGGCCCGCGGGCTGCGCGAGTTGCAGCGGGCGGCGTTGCTGGTTCGCCTGCTCGAAGGCGGCGTCGCGCCGCAGGAAGCCGAGGTCGCCCGGCGCGAGTTGCAGGAAGCGGCTCGCGCAGCCCGTGACGCGCGCGGTGACGGCGGCGGCCTGCGTTTCGTCGTCCGCTTCATTCACGAGCAAATGCAGCCGCGTCCGCAGCCGCTGCTCGTGCGCGACTTTGATGACGCCGTAGGCATCGAGCGTCGAGGCGAGATTCGGCGTGGCGATGACGACGGCATCGTGCGCGAGCGCGAGGAAGTGCATGACCGAAGGCGCGACGCCCGCGCCGGTGTCGATGACGAGGACATCGAAGGCAAACGCGAGGCGCATGAGTTGCATCCCGAGCGATTCGAGCACGCGCGCATCGAGATCGGCGAGCCGCCCGACGCCCGAGGCACCGCACGCGATTTGCACGCCCGCCGGCCCCGGCACGAGGATGCTTTCGAGCGTGGCGCGTCCGTCGATGACATCAAGCACGGTCGCCGCCGGATTCACTCCCGCGAAGACATGCACGTTCGCCATGCCGAGATCGGCGTCGAAAAGCAGCACGCGCTTTCCCCTTTGCGCGAAGGCGACGGCGAGATTCACGGCGAAGGTCGTCTTGCCCACGCCGCCCTTCCCGCTCGTCACCGCGATCACCTGCACGGCGGGCTTTCCTTTTACCAACTCGGCGCGCACGGCGGGGAGCGTCCAGCCATCGGTAAAGAGCCGGTCGTGAACCCAGCGAAACCACTCCATGCGACTGCGCCCGCCGCCCAGGTCGCCCGCGAGTTCCGGGAAGGTCTGCTGGATGAATTGCAGGCGCGAAGGCTGAAGATCCGCCGGTTGTGAACCGCTGGGATTTCCTGGGAACGACGCAGGTGAATTCATGGTCTTGTTGGATTGATAAGTGGCTTGCCGCTGGCAGGCGGATGGCGGTCGAACCGCAATATACTGCGGTCGAGATTCATCTTGACCGCTACTAATGGTGTGTCAGCTTCCGCGCGTCAAGCTCCTTGGGCAAATTCCTCCCGCCTTTTTACAGCCCGACAAACTCATGGCCGATTCTGGCTTTCATTGCGTGAATTGCGGATTGCGATTGGAAATGACTCCCGCCTTCGTCGGTGGGGTCATGGAATGTCCAGGCTGTCTCCGTGTCGTTCCCGTGCCATCGCTTTTCACCCGCCCCCATGAAGACGCCGGATGCCTGCCCGCGCTGCCGTCGGGCATCCTCGCACTCGAAATCAAAATCCTCTGCGGGAACTGCGACCGGAAACTGCGGCTCGATGCCCAACTCGAAGGACGCATGGTGACGTGCCCGGTTTGCCACACCGAGATTCGCGTGCCCGAGTGGTCGCGCGCGCCGGTCTCTGCGGCTGCGCGAAACGCAGCGGCGCTGAGTGCGGCGGAGATCGAATTCCTGAGCGCGACTGTCGCTTAGAAAAAATGGAGGCGATCAAATCAGAACCACACGATTTCGAGGAAACGCACTGCCCGGCGTGCAACGCGACGATCAACACTTCCTCGGTCGGACGGCGGCGGCGTGTGCAATGTCCGAAGTGCCGCGAAGTCGTGGACCTCGGGGCAAAAAAAACGAAGCCCGCGCCGGTCACAGCGCCGGGTGTGGAAATCCATGTGCCGCTTGCGGAAATCCAGGCGCTCGAAGCGCGCATCGCCGCGCTGGAGGAGGCGTTCGTCAATTCCAAGCCCGCGCTCCCGATCGAGATCACGATTCAGCGGCCCGAAAAAAAATGGAAGTGGCTCGACCGCACGGACGCGCACGATGCGGAGAAGGTGCCCGCGAATGTGACGGAAGTTTTGCTGCACAATCTCGGCAACTTCGACGGACACACGATCGCAATCCGCGCGACCGCCGGAAACGCGAACGCGCTCGCCCGCGCGACCGGGCTCGCGGAAATTTTTCAGCGCGCGGAATGGACCGTGGAAGGTCCGCTCGAAGTCGCCGCGCGCAGCAGCGAAGCGGGATTGTTTCTCGCCGTCGGCGGGCTCCCGCTGCCGCCCGCCGCCGCCGCCGCCTACTTCGCGATGACCACCTCCGGCTTCACGCTGCACTCGTTCCTTGACCCAAAACTCGCCGCGACTGAGACGATCCTGATCGTCGCGTAGAGCGAGCAGTGCATTGCACGAGTGGGGCAGGCATCCCGGCCAGCGCGTGGGCTCCACTTTCAATCACACCGATGCGAAGGCTCCGGGAGGATGCCTTCTTTCGGGCTGGAGCGGGATTGGCGGGTGCGCGATAAACGCGCTGTCCAATTCTATGCCCGACCATTCTCCCGGCCACCCTCCCGAAGCCATCGCCGAGTCGCCGCCGCCTCGCGAGCGGATGCGGATTTACCAGTTACTCCCGCGGCTCTTTGGGAATGTGAACGAAACGCGCAAACCCAATGGCACGCTGGCGGAAAACGGTGTTGGGAAATTCGCGAACATCAATGACGCGGCGTGTGCGTCGCTGGCGGCGATGGGTTTCACGCATGTCTGGCTCACGGGCGTGCTGCGGCAGGCGACGGGCACGGACTACGCGGAGATCGGTGCGCCGGCGGACGATCCCGCTTTGTTGAAAGGCCGCGCGGGTTCGCCGTATGCGATTCGCGATTGCTTCGACGTGTGCCCCGATTACGCGGTGCAGCCGGCGGATCGGCTCGCGGAATTTCGCGCGCTGTTCGCGCGGCTCCGCGCGGCGGGCCTCGGCGTGCTCATCGACTTCGTGCCGAATCACGTCGCGCGCTCGCACCATTCCATCGTCATGCCCGAGCACACCTTCGGCGCGCGCGATGACCGGACGCGCTTCTTCGATCCGGCGAACAATTTTTTCTGGCTCCAGCGCGACTCGCCCTGCGGCGGCCCGCCCCTGCGCCTTCCGCCGCACGGCCAGCCTTTCGCCGCGGAGATGGAACACGGTCGCGTGACCGGCAACAACGTCGCGCACTGGCAGCCGTCGCGGCACGATTGGTATGAAACGGTGAAGCTCAACTACGGCTTCGATTTCACCACCGGCCGGCACGCCTACCCGCGCGGAGATCAAGGCGCGGAGCCAATCCCCGACACTTGGATGAAAATGGATCGCGTGCTGACCTACTGGCAGGAGCAGGGCGTGGATGGGTTCCGCTGCGACATGGCGCACATGGTGCCGATGGAGTTTTGGACGTGGGCCGTCGCGCGGGCTCGCGTCCGAAATCCCGGCGTCATTTTCCTCGGCGAAGCGTATGACAACGACCCGATGAAGGTCACGGGCGGGAATGTGATGTTCGCGCTGCTGAGCGCGGGCTTCGATGCGGTCTATGACGATCCCGCTTACAAAAAACTGAAGTCGATCTACGACGGCTGCGGCTGGGCGAACGACCTCGACGACGCGCACGGCCCGGAGCGCGTCTTCCAGCATTCCCTTCGCTACGCGGAAAATCACGACGAGGTGCGGCTCGCGGGCGCGGGGCATTGGGGCGGCGTCGGCGCGGAAGTCGGGCGCGCGGTGTCGGCGATTTTGTTCGGCCTCTCGCGCGGGCCGGTGCTGCTCTACAGCGGGCAGGAAGTCGGCGAGCCCGCGCGCGGCGCGGAGGGTTTCGGCGGCGACGATGCGCGCACGACGATCTTCGATTACTGGTCGATGCCGGAACTGGTGAAGTGGGTGAACGGCCATCGCTACGACGGCGCGCGGCTCTCGCCAGCGCAGCGGGACTTGCGCGAGTTCTACGCGCGGCTGCTCCACCTCGTCGGCGAGCCCGCGTTTCGCGACGGCGAATTCCACGCGCTCAATCCCGCGAACATTCCCAACGAACACTTCGGACGCCTCCCCGGCGAGCCCGCGAGCGGCCACTGGCTCTACGCCTTTCTCCGCAGCGACGCCGCCTCGGGACAGCGATTCCTCGTCATCGCGAATCTGCATCCCACCGAGCCGCTCCGCGACGTGCGCGTGCCACTCCCCGAAGCCGCGCGTGGCGAATGGATCGAACGCCTCGCGACGCGCGGCGCGAAGACCATCGTCGCCGATGGCTCCCCGTGCCTCGCCATCGACTGCATCCCCGCGCTCACACCGTTCTACCTTGAAGGCCCGCCCTCGCCCAAGCTGCCTTCAACGAAATGATGCCAATTCACCATTGGGATTGGATCACCTGCGGCGGGTGATCGCTCCGTGGTTTGGCCGACTAAAGTCGCGGACTACTTGAAAGGCTGGCGTCGCGGGGGCGGATGCGCTTGCGTAAACGGGCACATCCCCGCCGCGCATGACCGCCCACACCGCCACCTTCACCCTCGGCACGCGCGGGAAGGGCACGTCCGAAATCACCGCCGAAGTCGCGCGCATCGTCCGCGAGAGCGGCATCGCGACGGGCACGGCGACCGTCTTCATCCAGCACACGAGCGCGTCGCTCATCATTTATGAAAACGCGGACCCATCGGCGCGCACGGACTTGCACGAGTTCTTCGAGCGGCTCGTGCCGGAGGATCAGGATTATTTCGTCCACACCGACGAAGGCAGCGACGACATGCCTTCGCATCTGCGCATGGTGCTCACGCGGACGAGCGAAGTCATCCCCGTCGCGCAAGGCCGCATGATGCTTGGGACGTGGCAGGGCATTTTCGTTTTCGAGCACCGGCGCGCGCCGCACACGCGCACGATTGCGGTGAGCGTGGTGGGAATTTGAAATGAGCTTCGCCCTCGATCCCATCCTCCCGCCCGGCGTGATCGCCGCCGCCGCGCTCATGCTCGGCGTCCTGACGGCGCTGATGTATGCACGCATCGGCGCGCTCCTTTCCCCGTGGAAAAAAATCGCGCTCACGCTGCTGCGCGTGGCGGGCGTGGTGCTCGTCGTCCTGCTGCTGCTGCAACCGTCGCGTGTGGAACTCATCGCGCCGCTCACGACTTCGCACGTCACGCTCGTCGGCGTGGACAACTCGCGCAGCATGGCGCAGCGCGATGTGCCGCAGGGCGCGCGCTCCGATGCCGCGCGCGCCGCGCTCGCGGATGCCGCGCTGCTGCTCCCCGATGGGACCGCCGCGCAGGACGATCTGCGCCTTTTCAAATTCGGCGCGAACGCAGCGCCCATCGTGAACGCGGGGCAGCTCGATGCGGCGGATGCAACCACGCGCCTTCACACGAGCATCACCGACATGCTCGGCTCGCTGCGCGCGAATGAAGCGGCGCGCGCCATCATCCTGCTCACCGACGGGCACGATTTCGAGGCGGTGAATCCGGCAAAGACGGGCTTCCTCGCGCGCGGTCGCGAGGCGCCGATTTTCGCAGTGGCGACGGGACGGCAGGGACAGGTGCGCGATGTGTCGGCGCGGATCGCGAGCTTTTTGCCCTATACTTATGTGAAGCAGAAGGCGCGCATCGCGGCGTCGCTGCGGCTCATCGGCTGCGAACTCGAAACGATCGAAGTCGATCTCTGGCGCAATGGCGCGTGGGTGCAGAAGCGGCGCATCGAGGCGGGGGACGCGGCGGAGGTGACGGTGGAATTTGAAGTCAACGAGCCGACAGTCGGCCAATATGAATACGAGGTGCGCGTGCGTCCGTTGGAAGGCGAGGTGGATCGCGAGAACAACGCGGCGCTCACGTTTCTCAACGTCATCGACCAGCAAATCCAGGTGCTTTTTCTCGAAGGCTCGCCGTATTGGGACAGCACGTTTTTGCAACGCTCGCTGATGCGCAACGAGAAGATGAACGTCGATGCGGTGATCGCGTACGGCGAAAACAAGACGCGCGTGATTCGCAAGAAGGCGGGCGCGGGCGATTTCAAATTGCCGAAGCTGCCGCAGGAATGGCGGCGCTACGATGTCGTGGTGCTCGGGCGCGACGTGGATGGCATCCTCGGCACGGACGGGCTGAAGCAGCTCGAGGATTACGCGAAGAATCAGGGGGGCGCGGTCGTCTTCAGCCGCGGCCCGGCGTTTGGAAAAACGAAGACGGCGGGGGAATTGGAGCCCGTGATTTGGGGCGCGTCGCCCGCGGAACATGTGCGCCTGAGCGCGGCGCGGGAAGGGCAGGCGCTCGCGCCTTTCCGCGCGCTCGCGGAGCAGCAAAAAAAAGAGGAGAGCCTGCCGGAGTTGATCGCGGTGCATCCGATCGCGGAGAAAAAAACGCTGGCCGCGACGCTGGCGACCGCGCAGGCGGGGAGCGCCGGGGAGGCCGTGCCCGCGATGATTCACCGGCGCTTTGGCGAGGGGCAGGTGCTGAGCGTGGGCGTCGATGGGCTGTGGCGCTGGGCCTTCAACGCGCGCGTGGATGGGCCGAACACGTTCTTCGACCGCTTTTGGGATCAGATGATTTTGTGGCTCATGTCCGGTCGCGATTTTGCCCCGGCGCAAAAGTTTTCGCTGCGGGCCAGCTCCGCGAACATCCCGCTCGGGGAGAAGATTTATTTCCGCGCGGTGAGCCGCGATGCGGCGGCGGCGCTGCGCGACGTGCCGCTGGTCATTTCGCAAAACAACGCGGAAGTCGGGCGCACGACGCTGACGACCTCGGACCAAGCGCCCGACAAGCTCGGCGCGGAATTCCTCCCTGCGAAATCCGGCAAGTACGAGGCTGTCGCGCAACTCCCCGGCGGGGAAAAGGCGAGCGTGCGTTTCTTTGTGTACGAGGACAACCCGGAGCGCACGGAAGTCGCGACGGACCTGACGTATCTCAAGCGGCTGTGCGAAGCGAGCGGCGGGCGCGTGGTCGCGGCGGACGAACTCGCGAAGCTGCTCGGCGATTTGAAAACGACGGAAGCCGTGACCGCACCCGCGACACGCCTGCACAGCATCTGGGATCGCGCGTGGGTCTTCTGGATGCTGGGAATGTTGTTCGCCGCGGACTGGTATTTGCGCAGGCGCTGGGGGCTGGCGTAGCAGGCGCTTTGGACTGCGGCTGCTTGCTGCCGCTTTGTGGAGGCGGCAGCTTGCTGCCCGTGGCGCGGAGCAAAAGACCGCGCGAATGCTCCGCCCCGCACGCAGCAAGCTGCGCCCTCCGCAAAGCGGCAGCAAGCTGCCGCAGTCCAAAGCGCTGCGCGCTCCACCACTCCGACATCCCCGTGGAATCGTGATTGGCTACTCGCGGCAAATATCCGATGCTCCGCGCCGATGAATGCGACCCTTCTCGAAACTCCACCGCGCGCGGGCTCCGCGGACTTCGACCGCTTTACCGCGCGCCTCGCCGCTGCGGATCGCAGCCTGCAACAAGAGGTGGGCACGCTGCTCGTGCTGCGCTCGTGGCGCTGGCTCGGCGCGTGGCTGGCCGGCGCGTTCGCGGCGGATGTGCTGCTGCATTTGTCCGCACCGCTGCGGCTGGGGCTTTCGCTCGGATTCCTCGCGCTGGTTTTGGGAACGCTGGGGCGCGCCATCTGGATCGCGTGCATTCGGCGCAGTCCGCTGGAGCACACCGCGCGCGTGCTGGAATCGCGCGATCTCCGCCTCGGCTCGAAGCTCATCAACCTGCTCCAACTCCGCGCGCAAACGACCGACCCGGAACTCGCGCCGCTGACGCGCGAACTCGCGGGCTACGCTGTCGCGAGCGCCGCCGCCGATCTTGCGCCCGTCGATTTCCAGCGCCTCACCCCGACGGCCCGCCCCGAGCGCGAGGCGAAGCGGCTCGGCGTCGCGCTGATCGGCTTGCTCGCGGTGCTGGGCATCGGGCACGACATCACGCGCACGGAACTGCCGCGCTTCCTCGATCCCTTCGGCGATCACCCGCCGTATTCCTTCACGCGCATCACGATCACCGAGCCCGCGGGCGATGGCGCGACGGTGATTTACGGGCAGAATTTTTTGGTGAACGCGCAGACGCACGGCCATCGCCCCGGCGATTTGTTCATCACATTTCACCCGCCGGAGCAGCCCGCGAATGCCGTGACCGTGCCGATGTTCGACAAAGGCGCGCAGGGCTTCGCGCAGCAGATCGAGGGCGTGAAGACGGACCTCATCATCGTCGCGCACTCGAAGAACCGGCACAGTCTGAGCACGCAGCGGCGCGTGTCGGTGGTGCTCACGCCGCGCTTGGAAAA
>JAYVRQ010000694.1:0-3271 GCA_043776145.1 Chthoniobacteraceae bacterium | reverse complement strand
TGCAGTGTGCTGAGCCTGTCACGGGATCCTCGGCGATGCCTGCGCGCGGCGCGAAAAACCGGGAAACAAAATCCACATTGTTTCCGCGCGCAGTGGCGATGACCCCGAGGCAGTCGAGGGTTGCGAGTTGATGCAGGTCGGGCGTGAGCGTGAGCACATCTTCCTCGCTGCCGAGGACTGCGAGGAAGTCGCGGCTTTTGAGGACTTCATGCGGGATGTGGCCGAGTCCGCTGATGAGTCCCGCCGGAGCGGCGCACGGCAGTCCTGGGCGCGAAGGAAAGTCCATCATCACCACGCCGTTCGCGAAACTCGCACTGAGGTCTCCGCTCTTGCTCTTGAATCGCACCGAGGCGCCGGTGTGTCCAAGCTCGGTGAAAATGACGAAGGCCGCCGCGAGTGTGGCGTGGCCGCAAAGGTCCACTTCCACGGTCGGGGTGAACCAACGCAACTCCCAAGTATCCCCGCTGCCGACGAGAAAAGCCGTCTCGGAAAGACCGTTTTCCCCGGCGATTTGCTGAAGCACGGAATCAGGCAACCACTGATCGAACAGGCAGACTCCTGCGGGATTGCCGGCGAATGCGCGCTCGGTGAATGCGTCCACTTGGAAATACGGAACTTTCATGGCCAGCACTTTCGCAGAGCGGACTTGCGGGGCAATCACCGTGTTTTTTTTGAATGGTGGACGCGCGTATTGCGATGCGGCAGCGTCGCCGGACATGGAATGGACGCACGAAGACTTCACGCTGACGGACGATCCGGATCGAATTGATTTCGCGGAGCTATGCTCGCTGCTATGGGGGACATACTGGGCGGAGACGCGGGGGCGCGAAGTCATCGAGCGAAGCGTGCGGCGCTCGCTCTCATTTGCATTACTCCGGGATGGTGTACTCGCTGGCTTTGCCCGCGTGGTCACGGATGCCGCGACCGTCGGCTACCTTTGCGACTTTGTGATCGGCGACAAGCAGCGCGGGCGCGGGATCGGGCAATGGATGCTGAAGACGATTCTCGATCATCCTGACCTCCGCGGTTGCCGGATAGACTTATTCACGCGAGACGCGCAGAACTTCTACCGCCCATTCGGCTTCGGCCCGCATCGCTTCACCTCGATGGTTCGCTACCCGCGCGGCGATGCGCGGGACGAAAGCGAGGCGTGAGAATGACGGAGTGCGGAGATTGCATTTCGCAACGGCATCGTTAGCCTGCATTTTTATTTCAACGAACAACAGACACATCCCATGGGCCTCTTCGACAATCTCCTTGGTTCGCTTCTCGGCGGACTTAACAACAATCAGCAAAGCGGCCTCATGGGCGCGGTCTCCGGCCTCGTCACAGGCAACGGCGGGATCGGCGGGCTGATGCAAAAATTCAGCAGCCACGGTCTCGGTGACCTCGTGAAAGGTTGGGTGAGCACCGGCCCGAATCCGCCTGCGACCGCTCAGAATATCGAACAGGTTTTCGGCCCCGATCAGCTCAAGCAGATTGCGTCGCAGACGGGTCTCGACCCGAGCCAGATTTCCGGCCACATCGCGCAAGTTCTGCCGCAACTCGTGGATAAGCTGACCCCGCATGGCCAGCCCGTGGAAGGCGAGCACTTGCAGGGCGGACTCGCCTCGCTTTTGCAGGGCGGGCTGGGAAAGCTCTTCGGGCAACACTGAACCTTGCCGCCATCAGCGCGCAAACCGCAGGGTTCTCCGTGAGGGCTCACGGCGACCGACCAGCTTCTTCATCTGACACCATGGCCATGACTTTTGCACCCCGCGAAAATGCGGAATTTCTCGAGGAAACTTACCAGCGCTGGCTGAAAGATCCCGGCTCAGTCGAGCCGTCGCTCCGCGGCTTCTGCGAGGGCTTTCATCTCGGCTTCGCAAAGTTCGAGCACAGCGTGGCTGGAATGAACGGAGCCTCGGGCACGCCCCAAGTGAAAGGCGACGACTCGCTGCAGACTCGTGTGGACGGGCTCGTGTATGCCTATCGCACGCTCGGGCACACGATCGCGTGGACGAACCCGCTCGCGACGCAGCGCCCCCAGAACGAACTCCTGAGCCTTCGCGAACTCGGCTTTTCCGAGAAGGACATGGATCTCGCGGTGAGCTCGAAATATTTCCTCGGCGGTGAGGCGATGAAGCTGCGCGATCTTCTCGCCAGACTGGAGTCCATCTATTGCGACGACATCGGCTTCGAGTTCATGCACATCACAAATCCCCGTGTGCGCAACTGGCTCCGCGAGCGCATCGAGAACCGCTCGCAGTGGAGTGTGGACGTGGCGACGAAGGCGAGGATGCTGCGGCACATCCACGAGATTGAGTCGTTTGAAAAGTTTCTGCACACGGTTGCTTACAAGGGGCAGAAACGATTCAGCATCGAGGGAGGCGAATCGCTCATTTCCGCTCTCGATGCGGTGCTGGAAAACTGCCCGCGCCTCGGCGTGGAAGAAATCACGATGGGCATGGCGCACCGCGGCCGTCTCGCCGTGATTGTGCAGTTTTTGCGGAAGCCCTACGGCCTCATGTTCCGCGAATTTGATCCGAATTTCGTTCCTGATTCCGTGTATGGCGACGGCGATGTAAAGTATCACCTCGGCTATGTGAACACGCGGGACGTGCTGCCCTCCGGTGCGAAAATCGAAGTGCGCCTTAGTGCCAATCCGAGCCACTTGGAAGCGGTGAACCCCGTCGTCATCGGCATGACGCGCGCTCGTCAAAGGCATCGCGGCGACTTGGTCGAGCGCTCAAAGGTTGTCCCGATCCTAGTCCACGGAGACGCGGCGATGGCGGGGCAGGGGATCGTCGCCGAAGTCCTGAACATGTCGCAGCTCCCAGGCTACCGCGTCGGCGGCACAATCCACATTGTCACGAACAATCAGATCGGATTCACCACGCTGCCTGCGGACGCGCGCTCATCCCAGTATTGCACGGATGTCGCGAAGATGGTCGAGGCACCCGTCTTTCATGTGAACGGAGACAACCCCCTCGCCGTGCGATTCTGCACCGAGCTGGCCTTCGAGTTTCGTCAACAATTCAAGCGAGATGCCGTGGTGGACCTCGTGTGCTATCGCCGCCACGGGCACAATGAGACGGACGAGCCCGCATTCACCAGCCCGGACATGTATCGCGAGATTTCCTCACATCCGCAGGTCGGGAAAATTTTCATGGATCGACTCACCGCCGATGGCGTGCTCGCGGAGGAGACTGCGATGGCAGAGCAGAAAAAAATCTGGACGCTGCTGGAGCAGGAGCTTGCTGCGGCGCAGGCTGCGCCGAAGGACAACAAG
>JAYVRQ010000693.1:0-3290 GCA_043776145.1 Chthoniobacteraceae bacterium | reverse complement strand
ATGGTTGCATTACTCACTCGCGTGGAAAACGTGCTCTTTCCGAGAGTCGCTTTCTGCGCGAAGCCTCGGGAATTGCATATCCTGCGCGCGTTTTATGATGATAAATGACACGAGGGTTCCGGGTGGAATATTTATGACCGAAAGCAATCACCGAATAATTTCCCCCTTCGTCACATCGCCGGGAATGTCGAGGAGTTGAATCTGGTTGATCGTCTTAAAGTGAGCATGGTCGGTGAACTCCCACACGACTTTCTTGTCGCGAGTGATTTCAATCACCATCGGCTGTTCGCCGATGTGCCCGTGACCAAGATAGACGCAGAGGATCGTGTTGCCATTTGGGAGCCGCTGCGCGCCAGCCATGAGGCGGAGCGGATTGCCCGGGAGGTCATTTTCGTTCAGCTCCCAGACGACCTTTTCCTGAGCATCGAGCTCGATGACTTTGTGCCCGTCGCCGCAGGTCACGAGCAGGTGGTCATCGGGCAACGTCCAAGCGCCGTGAGGGTCGCCAGGCGCCTTGATTTCACGCAGCACCTTTCCGTCGCCGTCGAGTTCCACGATTTTTCCCTCGCCTTTGAAAGCGATCATGTAGTGGCCGTTCGCGAGCTTGCGCGTGCCGCGGAATTGGTTGTGGAGCTTCACCTCGGGCGCGGTCGTGAGTTTGATTTCCTTGGTGATTTTTCCATCGCGTCCGACTTCGATGATCCGGCTTGTGCCGCATTCGACGATCATGACCGTGCCATCCGGGAGCGGTTGGCACGCGTGGACCTCGACCTTCACGTCGGTCGGAGCCTTGTATTCCCAGATGATTTTCCGATCCGGCGAAAGCTCGATCGCGCCGCTCACGAAGCAAAAAAGCGTGTTCCCATTCGGCAGCCTCCAGATGTCCTGCGGGGACTTGCACGGAAATTCCCACTCGATTTTTCCGTCTGCAGTGACGGAGGCGACTTTGCCGCCATTGTAATCGCAGCAGAGAAAGGGATGCCCGGCACGCGCATTGATGGCGGTGATAAAAAAGAAAACTGCAAACGCTGCGAGTCTGAGGGGAATCATTCGGGGTTGGTGCAGGAAAGCGGTGCGTTTTGCGAGCGAAACGTTTGGGGTTTTCGCGGATCTTCATTTTGGGTTGAGAGTGCCAGCGTAGGAGAAATCGGTCCGGACGATGAATTCGCATTTAGGTGGACAGCTTTCGCTTGTGCGTGTCTTCGGATTGTATAATGACCGTAGCCAGCCGCGAAATCGGATCTTAATTTTTTATCTTTCCTCCCCGATGCCGAGTGTTCGGCATTAAAACGCAGTCCAAATTCCCCCATGCACCCCATGAGAGCAGCCTTCTCCCAGCGTATGAGCACCTCTTTCACGTCCTTTCGCCGCCTGCGTCACCATTTCGGGATTGCCTCGTGGTTCGTCGTGATCGCGATTTTTATCCTGAATCTCGGAGGGTTCGCCTGGGCGGACATGGCGAGCGTGAACCAAGCTGTCTGGCAGGTGAAGTATCACGTCTCCGATACGCAAATCAATAGCTCGACGTGGCTCGATGCCGATGACGACGGTGATGGAATCAAGAACAAGGACGAGCTTGCTGCGGGCACGGACCCTTTCAGTGCCAGCAAGACGATCAAGGTGTCGAGCATTAGCAAGAGCGGCGCGAATGTGACGATCCAATTTCCGACTGAGGACGGAAAGCGCTACCGCGTGCAGAAAGCGACTTCGCTGACAAGCCCGAGCTGGACTATCCCTTCACAGACGCCTCCTGAAGTGGTCGGCACCGGCGCAGCGGGGCAGATTGTGCTGACTTTTGCGGCGGGAACGTTTTACCGCGTCATCGTAGATGACAAGGACACGGATCTCGACGGGCTGAGCGATTGGGCTGAGAAAATTGCGGGTTACAATCCGAACAGCGCAATGACGGACGGGAGGACGCCGGACGGGACGGCGCTCTCGGCGAATGTTGCCGCGATGAATCAGGTCAATGTGACGGTCGCGAAGCCAAGTGCGACGCAGCCGGGCGACTCGCTCACTCCGCCTGTGGATGTCGGATCGGTCACGATTTCACGGGGGCTCACGAAGCTGGGTTCGCTGAGTGCCGGAGTCATCAATGTCAACCTCCAGAAATCCGGCACTGCTACCGAAGGAACCGACTACGATGGGCTGCCGTCCGTCGTGAACTTCCCGGCCGCGACCAGCCAGATCGTGCTGACCGTGAATCCTAAGTTTAATAGTGCGCGCAGGACGAATGTGACTGCGATCGTCAAGGCACTTACTGGAACTGGCTATACACTTGGTTCCACGACAACCGCGAGCGTGGTGGTAAACCCCGCCGGACTTGCGAACGGCACTGGATTGACCGGGCAATATTTTAATTCTTCAAGCAGCACCTACAGCCCGACACAGACAACCATTTTCGGCGGTACGCCGCAGATGACGCAAGTGGATCCGACGATTGATTTCAATGGTATCGCGAGCATCGTGATCGCGAATCCATGTGTAGTCACCACCGTGCGACCGCATGGCTTGGTGACTGGCACTCCTGTGACCATCTTCAATGTGAGTGGCGGCACTTTCAGTCCGGCAATCAATGGAACTTGGACGGCGACGGTGACCGGAGCCAGTACATTCACCGTGCCTTCGAACTGCACTGTGGCGCCTACTTCGCTCCTGATTGCGTCAGTGTGCGGAATGAATGGAATCACTGCCGTGAGCACTACCGGAAATCCCTGCACCATTACAACAAAGGTGCCGCACAATTTCGGAACCAATGGAACGAATGTGCCGGTCGCGATCAATTGGTTGAACGGCGTCACTTCTACTGCGGCGATGAATGCAACTCTGACGGCGACGGTCACCGGGGCGAGCACTTTCACCGTGCCGGTCAGCAACACAACGGCTCCGAGTTCCTCACAACTCGCTGTCGGCACGATCTCCGGCCCTGCAGGCGTGAACGGCTGGGGGGCCACTTCGGGCCCGACTGGAATGTCCTCGCCTGCCACTGGTGGCGCGTGGTCTGTCCGTTGGACCGGGCAGGTTCTTCCGAGGTATTCGGAGACCTATACATTCGACGTTCGCAGCAATGGCAGCGCAAAGCTGTGGATCAACGGTCAACTGCTCGTGGATCGATGGGCTGTGGCCGTCAGCACGCAGGAATACGTGAACAGCATCACCCTCAAGGCGGGAACCCTTTACGACATCCAGATTGACTACTGGCAGAGCGCACCGAGCGCGAGTTCGACCGGCTTCGCGGAGGCTCGCTTGTATTGGTGGAGCCCTAGCCAGACGAAACAGATCGTCCCGCA
>JAYVRQ010000692.1:0-11397 GCA_043776145.1 Chthoniobacteraceae bacterium | reverse complement strand
GCGCACGCGCTTGGGGGCGCAGCGTTCGCCGCGCTGCCGCAGGGCTGCACTCAACCTCGGCCTCCCATAGGTGCCGCGGCTCTGCGCGTGCAGGGTTTGTAGCCGCTGCGCGACACCGCAAACGCCTCGCACAGATCGCCCATCGCATGGCTCTCCTCCAAGGTCTTCATTTGCGCGAATCGCTCCCGTTTGGTTCGGCAAGGATGGCTCGCCCGCCCGCCAGCCTCCCTAGTTCCTTCCGCCGCCTCGGCCCAAGGCTTTTTTTAAGACGTCCCTCTGCGCACGCAGGCTCGCGTGGTCCACGAGCAGCCGCTGGAGTTGTGCCGCCAGTTCCGGCACGGTGGTGGCTTGGCCCGCCTTCTTCCCGTAGAGCGGGAGCCAGTTCCGCAGGTTCCAAGGGGTCACGCCCAATGGCGGCGCGATCTCAGCCGGCGGCTGGCCGGTGCTCTCCACCAGCGCCACCGCATCCCGGCGGAACGCCTCGTCGTAGCGGCGCTTGGTTCGTTTCGTTTTTACTTCTTGGCTCTTCGTTGGTTCTTTTTGCCCGCCGTTCCCAACTCATGTCCACTTTATCGGGACAGTCTCAGGAACTTGGGAACGAAGCAAAAAGTCGCCAGTGGCGGCTGGCTCCCCGAACGCCCGCTCACCATCGGCATCACCGCCGGCGCGAGCTGCGCGAACAATCTGATCGAGGAAACGATCATCCGCGTCTTCGAGTTGCACGGCATCGGGCGCGAGCGGCTGCTGTCGTAGCAACGCAAAGTGAACGTGGGAGATCACAATCCCGCTCCATAACTAGGCTGCGGATTATTGATTATTACCTTGACGGTTATCGGTAATTTTACGCATCATCACCACAGCAAAGCCGCTGTTAATTCTGCGACCACAATTAACTGGACAACCAAATGAGTCAGCCATGTTTAAGAACTTAACTTTTCTGGGAAACCGATGGGCTCGATTGAAGCCGATTGGCATTGCCGCGATCTTGCTTGGAGTGTTTGTGAGTCGCGCATCCGCGGTCCAAAGCATCGCGCGCGTGTGGGACGAACAGATACTCACCGCCATTCGCATCGACCGGCCAAACCCACCCGTTCACGCCCGCAATCTATTCAGCGTCTCAGCCGCGATGTATGATGCATGGGCAGCCTACGACAACGTGCCGGTCGGTTACGTTTATCGGGGAAAGCATACTGCGGCGGATGTCGTGGCGGCGCGACGCGAGGCGATCAGTTATGCGGCTTATCGCATGTTAAAGGAACGCTTTGCACTCTCTCTCAATGCGGGGACGACACTGGCCGCGCTTGATGCTCAGATGACGGCGCTGGGATACCCCCCGGCGAACACTACCCTCAATACCTCGACCCCGGCAGGCGTGGGTAACTCTGTGGCCGCAGCCGTGTCGGCGTGGTTCATCAATGATGGCGCGCGGCAACTCCAGGGTTACGCCGACTATCCCGCGAATCAGGGAGGTTATGTGCCAGTCAATGACCCGCTCATTACAGGCTTCAGCGGGACGGGCGCGGTGGATGTCAATCGCTGGCAACCGCTGGCCATCGCCAACGCGCTCGATCAAAATGGCAACCCCATCGGCCCGATCCAAAGTTTTGTCGGCGCGCAGTGGCTCGGCGTGCGTCCGTTTGTCTTGACTCGCACCGATGCCGCGCTGCCGTGGATCGATCCCGGCCCACAGCCCCAACTTGGCGGCATCGGCGATGCGCAGTTCCGCAGTGAAATCGTGCAAGTCATCCAGCGCAGCAGCGAACTCACGCCCGACGATGGCGTCGTCGTGGACTATTCCCCCGGTGCTTTTGGCAATAGCAGCCTTGGCACCAACGATGGTAGCGGGCGTCCGCTCAATCCGATCACCAGCCTGCCCTACGCACCCAATCTCGTAAAGCGCGGCGACTTCGCGCGCGTGCTTTCGGAATTCTGGGCCGACGGTCCTAATTCCGAAACCCCGCCGGGGCATTGGAACGTGGTTGCCAACTCCGTGAGCGACAGCCCCTCCTTCGTGAAACGGCTCGGCGGCACCGGCCCGGTGCTCGACGACCTCGAATGGGATGTGAAACTCTACTTTGCCTTGAATGCCTCGGTCCACGACGCCGCCTGCGCCGCGTGGTCGCTCAAGCGTTACTACGATGGCCCCCGCCCCATCGAAGCCATCCGCTACATGGGTCAATACGGACAATCCACCAACCCCGGCGGTCCTTCCTATAATCCCATCGGACTTCCCCTCGTTCCAAATCTCATCGAGTTAGTCACGTCTGCAACGGCCCAGACCGGTGGACGCCATCAAGGATTACCCATCGGAGCCATCGCCATCTATGCGTGGCCCGGCCAACCCAGCGATCCCATCAATCAATACAGCGGAGTCCGTTGGATTCTCGCCGCGAACTGGCTGCCTTATCAAAAGAAGACCTTCGTCACCCCGGCCTTCCCCGGCTATATCTCCGGCCACAGCACCTTCAGCCGCTCCGCCGCAGAAGTGATGACCGCCATCACTGGCTCGCCTTTCTTTCCCGGCGGCCTCGGCACTTACACCGCCCCCGCGAATACTTCCCTGACTTTTGAAAGAGGCCCGAGCCAGGCCGTGCAATTGCAATGGGGCACTTACTATGACGCCGCCGACCAAGCCGGCCTCTCCCGCCTTTGGGGAGGCATCCACGTTTCCATCGATGACCTCACCGGCCGCCGCGCCGGCTCGCAATGTGGAAGGGCCGCGTATGCACTGGCCAGACAGTATTTCGACGGTTCCATCGCCCAATCTCCTTTCACCCTCTCGATCCGCCCCGTGACTTCCACCCAGAGCGAATTGCGCTGCGAAACCACCCGCGGCCTCTACTACAAACTCCAATCCACCACCGACCTCACCCAACCCTTCGTCGATGACCCCGCCGGATACGTGCAATGCCTCGATTCCCCGATCCTCCGCACCGACACTATCTCCGGCCAGAAGAAATTCTACCGCTACGTCCGCGCGCTGGCACCGTGAAGTGCGCAAGGGCAAACGCATCATAAAAACACCGTCTTACTAGCTGTAGTGGTCGTGCAGAAATCGGCCCGAAGGTCTGAAGCATATTTACCGGTGGTGAAGCGCAGCGGAACACCGGATCATTCCATCCCGACGCCGTGCGCCACCAAAGCTGGCGCGAGTTACGCCACACCACGGACCAAATCCCGGCTTGCTTCTCGCGCCACCTTCGGGGCGCATCGTTTGTTCTTTTGGAGAGAGGCAGGGCGATAACGCAGCGAAAACGAACGGTCATTTCGATCGCAGGCATCGGTGGATGGCGTCGCTCCGCGCGCCATGCGTTGCCCGCGCGCGATAGCGCCACTCTGAAAAAGGTGGCCTTCGGCAAGGCACAGTCATGGCGCGCGGAGCGACGCCATCCACCGACGCCTGCGGTGTTTTCGATGGCTGTTACGGTGCGATGGGCTGCACTGTGACAACCCGATAGAAACATTTCGGATGCGTCGCCGCTCCCGGATCGGTGATGGCGACCACGCCGCCGGTTCCGGCGATGTTTCCCTGCAAGGTCAGCCATATTCCGCCTGTCAGATCATAGCAGCATTCCACGCGATAGGTCCGTCCGGCGACTGTGGGAATCTGCACTTCGATTGCGGAACCGGACGCACCGGCCACCGTCGCGCGAAGGACGCTCGTGGCATCAAGGGGATCGGTCCCGGCGATGATCTCCGCCGCGTCGGAAACTCCGTCGCCATCGCTATCCTTCTGAGCCAGTCCGAGCGGAGGGGCTGGACTTCCGCCGGCCACGATATCGGCCAATCCGCCGATGATCAGCGGTCGTAGCAAACTGCCAGACTCCGTTGCCAAAACTTTGAGGCCAAAGAAGCCAGCCGGTCCCACGAAGGCTTGATGGAATGGCTGCACTGCGGTGGCGGTGGAACTCAGGATAAACGCACCGTCTGCCGTGACGGTGATCCCGTTCGCCCCGTTCCCGCCGAGATTGACCGTCTGCAATCCACCGAGTGGGAACCAATCGAAACCACCTGTGATATTCTGTGCAAACGCCGCCAAGCCACCGCCCTTATTCACGAAAGCAACAATGGCCGGACCGCGCGCATTGATCAACGCAAGGTCAGCGGTCGTTAAGCCACCGCCGATATCCGCATCCGCCGTCGGCATGTAGATCGCATCGTAAGGCGTCGTGAGTGGATTCAGATCGACCCCGTTGATCGCGGTGCCGGTGACTTGGGTCAGCGTGAACCCGAGTCCCGTGGCGATGTTTCGGGTGGTGGCTCCGACGGTGGAACTACCCCCAAACATGATGATTTTCGAATGCGTCTGATGAAGCGCGGAATTAGTCACGACAAAGTTCATGATGTCCCGGATCATGTCCTGCCCAGGCGTTCCGTGGTCTTCGGGATCCATCCCGGAAACGATGATCGGCCCAAGGCGTCCGCCGCCGGGCTTTAAGGTAATGACTCCCGCATCCGTCAACCCCGCCGGAACCGGAACGATCGCCGCCCCCGTTCCCACATAGTCCTGCGTCCCGATCCGCGTGGTAGCCCGAACCGTGAGACTCGAAGTCGCCTGCGTCGGCACATTCAGCATCACGAAATGCCCATTCACATCGGCCACCGCCGTCTGCGGCAGCGCGAACAACGAAATGTTCGCCCCGCTCACCGGTCTCCCATCTTCAAATCGGACGAAACCTTCCACGGTCGTCAGCGGGTCGCCCGGAAGAACGAATAACCTCGCGACGGCGGTGACTCCCTCATTTACGGCGGTGACATAGGCCACGCCTCTACCTCTCGCAGTCACCAATCCATCTCCAGCCACCGTGGCGACGTTCGTCCCACTCGTGCGGTAAACTGTCCATTGCGTCCGTGGGGTAACATCCTGCGTCGAGCCATCCTTATATTTTGCGATGGCATGGATGCGTGTGGTTTGTCCTATGGCCGTAAAAGTCTGAGTATCGAGTGTGATGGAGAGGGATTCAGCCTTTCGTGGAGGCGTATCGCTGACGATCACTTCACCCGCCGTAAAAGGAAGTCCCTGTCGGATTTGAAAACGCTCACTAGATATATAAAGAGGTCCACTAGTGCTTGTTTTTGTTCCGACAATCCGAAGGAAGTCGTCGCTGAGAAAATCAGGCCGGCTGCCCGGGCCATCGGCTCCGAACTGATCGGGGGCGGCGACGTTCGAAATGCGATAGCTGCCTGTGGCGCTCACAATGGCAGTTTGTCCGCCGACAGTCAGGATCGTTCCCCGCGGAATTGCCGCGGTGAATGAGTTGGGGTTCAGTGGATCGGAACCCTGCCTGACCTCCACATTGTCCTCAATGCCGTCGCCGTCTGTGTCCTTTCTGATGGGCGAAGTGCCCATCAAGCATTCCTCAAGGTCGGTTAGACCGTCGCCATCGGCGTCCGCAGAAAGGCTGTTGGGAACGGCGGGATTCAATCCGGCGCGGACTTCATACGAATCGACAATCAGATCGCCGTCAGTGTCAGAATCGACCACCGCAAACTGACCGATGCCCACGTCAACGCCGTTCGCCGCATAGACATAGAAGACGGGGGTGGCCGACGGGAGGGGGTTTGTCGTAAAATGGACCTGAACCAATCCATCGGGAGTGACCGTGATACTGCCGTCACCTACTGCCACGAAATACTGGGTTCCAGTAGAGGAAAGGGTCATGTCTGCACCCGTGTTGATATTGCGAACCGAGAGTTGCGCACTGGAGCCCACCGGAACAAAGAACTGGTTTCCAGATGTCACCCGCAGCGTTCCAACTCCAGCCAGAGGTTGTGAAAAGAGAACATCCCTCGTGAGCGGAGGAAGCAGCGCCGGGAATGGCGCCGGGGCGGCGGCGGCCGACGCGATGTTGCCTGCCACGATCGTAGATCCTCTCGGGGCGCACAATGCGCTAAGCGTATTTTCTCGAAGGATCTTGGCTGTGGGAGGAACAAGTTGGGCAGCGATTTCCCGGGGAATCGGCGAAAGTTCATTCACCTCATTTCGGAAGCAATTTGGGATAATGTCATCCACGAGCTTATTGTGATCGCGGCGTATTTCATCTTTGCTGACTCCTTGGTCGAGAGCTTCCTTCATTCGCTTTTCAAACCCCGGTGCCAGCTCGTCCCTGAAATGATAGTATCCGCCGCCCAATGCACACAGGTCGTTGAGATTAAAAATTGGGTTTATCGGCCCTCCAGGTCCTAGGAGCGACGACAGCCAGATGGGAATATGCTGGCAAATCGCATCGGCCGGCGAAGTCTGTGAGGTCCGGTGCGCGGCAATATCTTTGATGACGTTCCCGACAAAACCATCGGCCCAAGGGGGCGGGGTGGTGCAATTACCGGAGCCCTCGCGCGCCAGACAATCGATTTGATGCGCGAGCCCGGCGGCGGCCGTGTTCCGCTTGGCAAGGTAATCGTCATGCAACGCTTTATAGGCATCGCACAGTTCGTCCTTCTCACACTTTCCAGTGACGGAGTAAGGCGGGCAGTTGCAGCCCCAGCCCGCGATGGTTAAGCCCCCGCCTGCATCTGTCACGATGGTGCTACCATCGTCGGTGACGTGACCACTAGCCACGATCTCAAAGCGTTCGGTATCGTGGTTGAAACTTAAAAAATAAGCGACCGTTCCAGCGGGGAGGCCGGACATGTTGGGGTATTCGATTTGGATGGGGGGATCGAAGGTGGAGCGGGCGGGTTGGAGGGTCCAGGTGAACGGCGGGGCGGCACCGTCGGGGATGGGCATGGGAACGTCGTCGTGATGCACTTGGTTGAGCGAGACGACGGCCGTGTTTGTGGGCGTGACCAGCGTGCCGTTGGCTTTGCGCATGGAGTTGGCCTTGATGGTCATTTTAAGACCCTCGATACCCTGGCAGGTGAGGGCGAGATCGGTGGTGCCGTTGTAGGTGACGTTGTTGGCAGTGTTGAGCCTCGGTAGCAGCACCGGCATGGAGAGGGAGTTCTCCGCATTGGGAATCAGCGTGGGGGTGAAACTCAGGAACGGAAAGGAATTGGGTGGGATGGAAGTGCCGCCGAGACTGTTGGCAGTGGAGCCGGAGACGAAAAAATCGGCATGGCCGGCGGGAGTATTCGCGAAGGCGAAGCGTCCCTGAATATCAGAGGTCGTGGTGAGGGTCGTGGCACCGATGGTGAGGCTGCAAAAGGCTCCGCCGATGGGCTGGCTAGTATTGTCGAGGATGAGGCCGGTGAAGCTGGTCTGGATGCTCGGATCGCGCTGGATGCCGTAGACGACGAAGGTGGCGGGGCTGCCGGTGTTGCCGGGGTAGCTGGCTTCGACGATCTGATTTCCGGTGTCCGGTCCGGCGACATAGGCGACTTCGGAGTGGCCGGTGCGGGTGCTATAGACGGTGACGCTGTCGCGACCGTTCACTTTTCCTCCGCCTTGGACGACGGTGTAGGTGACGGGGACTCCTTCGATGCCATTGCACGAATCGCTGACCCAGGCGCGGAGGGTTTCCGGCGCGGGGGTGTTGACTTCGACGCGCTGGTTGTTGCCCGAGCCGACATTGATCTGGCTCAGCGGCCCTGGCATGGCGGAGGCGCTGAAGGTGATGGTTCCGGCGATGTCCTTGCTGGTGACAGTCACGCGGTTATTGGCGCAACCCGCGTCGCCGCCGAGCGTCCAATAGGCGGTCGCCAGCCCACTCGCGTCGGTGTGGGTCTGGAACAGCATGGTGCCGACTGTGGTGAGGGAGGTCGTCAGCTTCAGGCGTCCGTCGCTGCGTGTGACATTGAAGGTGACGAGCTTACCGGCAAAGGGCGTGCCGTCGGCATTGAGCACCTGCACGACGATTGGGGCGGCGAGCCGGGCATGGACGCCCCCCACCTGCATGTCTCCCGAGGCCACGATCATGCGCGTTCCCGTGAGCGCGGCGCGTTTGACGGTGATCGTTTTGGTCGTCGCATTGCCGTTCACGTCGGAAGCGACGACGGTGATCGTGTTGGAAGTCGGTGGAGTTGAGCCGAGCACGAGCGGGACGCCCGCGCGCTCGAAGGTGCCGTTGTTCCCAATGCCGACGATGACGTTGGCGGGCTGGCCATTGACCGTGACGCTCAACCCAGCAAAGCCGCTCAGCATATCGCCGACGCGCCCGGCGACGGTGATGGTGTCGTTGGTCAGTTCCGCGCCGTCCGCAGGAAAGTCGATGAAGAGGGAGGGTGCCACGCCATCCTGAATGACATCCGCAGCCGCCGGGGCGCTGCGCTCGCTCGCGTCGGTGATGGCGGTGACGAAGAGCTTGTTCACCCGGTTCAACTGCAAGGGAATGTTCGCCGTATAAGTACCGTCGGCGGCTGCGGTCGCGGTGACAGCGGTCGTTCCGCCGCTGATTTCGACTGAAGCATAGGGACGCGCGGTGCCCGTGACGGGGATCGTGGTTAGTTTCGTCGGCGATGGCGGAGGGACGATGGTGGGGGCAGAGGGCTGTGAGGCGAACGCCCATTGGAGAACCGTCGGATCGAAGGTCTTGGTCCGGTCCTGGATGATCTTGAAGGTATCCGAACTGAGGACCGTCGCTCCCACGGCCACCGCGCCGAAATTCAGCGTGGCTTTAGAAAGGCTGGTGGCGGTGGAACTGGCCGTGGCGTTTGCGGTGATGCCGGTAATGGCCGCGCCGGTGTTCGTAAGGTTTGCCTTGATCGTGAATTCGTCTTCAACCCGCCCGACGCGAGTCCGACTGATGACTTGATAGTTCCCGATCGAGAGAGCCGGTGCCTGTGAAAAGGCGGGGTCCGCGCCTAGGCACAATATGAAAGCCACCACCCACTGGAACCATCGACTTCTCCAATGGCTCAGGGCCAATAATAAGGATGGCGCTTGCACAACCGGATTCGATGACGGGTCCATAGGAGTAGAGACTTGCGAGGTTACATTGCTGACTGATCTAACGCTTTAAGGGGCTTTCCGTGGCGCGACTCTGGAGAGGCTTCGTCCACCGGAAACGGCGGCGAAGGCCGTGAGCAGCCAGCCGAGTCCGAAACCGAAGCCGACTTCGGGAACGGTCGTCGTCACTCCGGTCGCGGTGATTCTGAAGCCTCCGTTCAGAGTGTAGGTCTCGAAAGGCTGCAGGCTGGGCGGGCTTGTGCCCTTCCAGACAAAGCTCAAATTGAAGGGCTGGCTCAGGGTGGGATTGTTCGTCTGCGCCAGGCCATCGAAGAAACCGGGGGCGGACAGCGCCACGTCGGGCTGGACCGTGAGCACGTTCCATCCCGGAGGGGTCGGCAGCAGCGGGGTGGAAAGACTTGTGTAAAGCAAAGGATCGAAGAGAACGGTGAAACCTTCATTGTTGGCGAAGGTGCCGAGGGAGAGTCGATAGGTTCCCTGCCAGAGATCCTGTCCCGGAGTGGTGTCCGCCAGATTCACGAAGTCGGCGTCGATCCTCAAAGCGTGTGCGGCTTGAGGGATCAGTCCACAGGAGAGAAATAGACAAGCCGCCAAAAATGCCGGACGCCGTCTGCTTTGAAACCAACTAAGGGAAAACATCATTTGAAACCTCCTTGTTTTATTAACGCGAGCATTACGCTCGATTTTTCCTCAGTTGGTCAACAATTATTTTTGATCTTTTTTACTATAGCAAAATCATATGACTGCATTCGCAATAACTCATCGCCGTTAGGATGGGCTATATTATAGATACTATGCTGTCATCCCTTTGCGAGGCAGGACGAGATTTGCCGGGCACGATGGGAGTTAGTTTGGGCTTTGGCCCAAGGTGCCTTTTTCCACCTAACTCTCGAACTACTTTCCCGCGCGGGCTTTGGCCGTTAGTTCAAGCCGGTGTGATCCGCACCCGTTCCCACGAGCACTTGCCGGATCGTGCGGAGCATGGATTCGGCGGAGAAGGGCTTGCGCAAAAAGGCCACGGCTCCGGCGGAGGTCGCGCGCAGCATTCGCTCGTCGGTCATCAGGCCGCTCGCGGCGACGATGCGCACGGCGGGGTCGATGAGTTTGAGCGCGGCGATGGTTTCCGCGCCGTCCATGCCGGGCATCATCATGTCGGTGAGGACGAGCGAAATTTCGTTGCGGCGCTCCTTGAAGAGCGAGACGGCGGTGGCTCCGTCGGGCGCGGTGAGGACGCGGTATTGAAAACTTTCGAGCGTTTGTTTCACGACGAGGCGCACGGAGGCTTCGTCGTCGATGAGCAGCACGAGTTCCTGCCGGCCTTCGGGACGCAGGGCGTCCTCGGGCTTTATTTGCTTCGCGGCTTCGGGCAGCGCGGGGAGGCAGACGGTGAAGGTGGTGCCTTTGGGCGAGGTGTTGAAATCGAGCATTCCTTCGTGGCCTTTCACGATGGCGACGGCAGTCGAAAGGCCGAGGCCGGTTCCGTGGCCGACTTCTTTGGTCGTGAAAAATGGCTCGAAGATTTTCTCCTGCACTTCCGCCGGGATGCCGGTGCCGGTGTCGGTGACGCGCAGGACGAGATGCGGCCCGGCGGACGGCGATGTCTTCAACGCCTCGACGCTGCCATCGCTCACCACGTTCTCGGCTTCGATGAGCAGCACGCCGCCATTCGGCATCGCGTCACGCGCGTTCACGCAGAGATTGAGCAGCACTTGATGAAGCTGCGTCGCGTCGCCGCAGATCGACCACACATCGGACGGCACGGTGCAGTGGACTTCGATGTTTTTCGGGAAAGTGTCGCGCGCGATTTTGAAGACTTCCTTGATGACGAGCGCGGGATGGATGACCACGCGCTTGCCTTCCGCGCCGCGGGCGAAGCAGAGAATCTGGCTCACGAGATCGGCCCCGCGCTGTGCGCTGAGTTGCACGGCTTCGAGGATTTGATCGGCATCGGGATTGTCGAACTCGGAACGCAGCAACTCGATGGAGACGAGGATCGGCGCGAGGACGTTGTTCAAGTCGTGCGCGATGCCGCCCGCGAGCGTGCCGAGACTTTCGAGACGCTGGGAGCGGAGGAATTGCGACTCGAGTTTCTTCCGCTCGGTCACGTCTGTGTTAATCATCAGGATCGACTTCGGCGCGCCGAACGGATCACGCAGGAGCGTCCACCGGCTTTCCGTGACGACCTCGCGGCCCGCTTTAGTCATGTGGCGGAGATCGCCCGTCCAGTCTCCGCGCTCGATCACGGCGCGTTTGGCGTCGGCGAGTTTTTCCGGGTCGGATTGCAGCAGGTGTTGCATCCGCTTCGCGACGGCGTCTGCCGCGTTCCAGCCGAAGACGCGCTCCGCACCCTGGCTCCAGAAAAGAATCTGGTCGTCCATGTCGCGCACGATGATCGCATCCTGCGCGAGATCGAGCAGGCTGGCCTGCTCGCGGATGCGCTCCTCGGCGCGCGCGCGGTCGGAGATGTCGCGGAAACTCCACACGCGCCCGATGCTGATGCCGCCGATTTTTTGCGGCATCGAGCACAGCTCGAAAATGCGCCCGTCGAGGAA
>JAYVRQ010000691.1:0-3309 GCA_043776145.1 Chthoniobacteraceae bacterium | reverse complement strand
GAAGGAGTGGCGGCAGATGTTCGACTTCCGCATCGGCGTGAATTCCGGCGACATGGTGGTGGCCGCGTACGGCTCGGCGCGGCTCGGCAATTTCAGCGTCGCGGGCGAGCCGGTGGAATTCGCGCGCCGCCTCTGCGCGGCGAACACAATCTACGGCTCCCGCATTCTCATCGGCTGCGGCACGTTCAATCAGTGCGAGAAAAACGTCGAGGTGCGCCCGATGGAACTCATCCAGCGTTCACAAGAAGATCGCAGCCGCGAGGAAGTCTATGAACTGCTCTCGCTGCACGGCGATCTCGCAGCGGACGAGATGGAGCGGCGCGATCTTTTTTGGAAAGGCATCATCTATTACCGGCAGCAGCGATGGGATGAGGCGCTCGGTTATTTCTACAGCGCGCGCGTCGCCCACAACGGCGACGGGCCCGTGGAATTTTACATCCGCCGCATCGAGCAGCTCCGACAGGGACTGGCTTCGCTGGATTGGAGCAGCGCGCGGTTTTGAAAAGGGTCGATTATCCCGCGGCGATTCGCGTCCTCATCGGCGAACTGAAACGAATGCCTGGCATCGGCCCGCGCAGCGCGGAGCGGATCGCGCTGTGGATGATGCAGTCGCGCGATGCCCGTCCCGCCGAGATCGCGCGTGCGGTGGCGGAGGTCACGGCGAGCGTGCGCCCATGTGGGCAGTGTGGATTTTTCACGACGGAAACGGCCTGCGAAATCTGCGCGGACACCGCGCGCGACCGCACGCTGCTTTGCGTCGTCGAGCACGCGACGGACATCCTCCCGCTGGAGCGCACGGGCGTTTTCCGCGGGCTCTATCACGCGCTCGGCGGACGCATCGCGCCGCTCGATCACGTTGGCCCCGAGGACTTGCGCATCGACGCGATGATGGAGCGGATCAAGACGCAGCCGCCCGCCGAAATCATCCTCGCGCTCGGCGCGGATGTGGAAGGCGAGGCGACGGCGAACTATCTCGTCGATCTGCTGCGCGAGCTGCCCGTCGCGGTCACGCGCCTCGCGCACGGACTGCCCGCGGGCGGCGGACTGGAGCACGCGGACGAACTCACGCTCAGCCGCGCGCTGTCGGGCCGGGTGCGATTAAGCAAGGCGGTTTGAAGCGCGCTGCTCTTTTCCCGCAGACCGCGCGGCGAAGATGGCGAGGCCACCGCTGATGAGGAGCAACGGGAGCAGGCTGCGGCGCGTTTGCGGCCAGAGGAATTCGCCGAGATTGCACGACGCCCACAGGCTCTGCGGCGTATGGATTTCAAATGCACCGTAGCCGAGCAGGCCGTCGTACACGCTGAGCGGATTGATGGAGACGGGGCCGCGCAGGGCGGCGAGGAGGAACGGATCTTGTTCGCCGCGATCGATGGATGCACGCCACTCCGCGCGCTTCGCGGCGAGTTGCTTTTCGATCGCCGCGTCTTCCAGCCCGGCGGCGTGGAGCTGGTCGGATTCCTTGTCGAGACGGGCCGCGAGCAATTCCTCGAGCAGCCCGCCCGCGCGGCCCGTGGTGAAAAAGGGGAGCGCGTATTCGCTGACGATGTTGCAAAAGAAATCGTCCTTGCGGTGTTCGTTATCGAGCCGCGCGTGGCCGCCGACGGCGAGCGCGTTTTGCGCATCGGTGGCGGTGAGCAGCAGTTGATGAAAGATGGACGCGGCCAGCAAAATGAGCGCGGTCTTTTTCCACCGCACAAACGCGAGCACCAGCGGGAGCGCGAGGAAAGGGATGCCCGGAACGAGGTAGCGCGGTCCCGCCGCGAAGCCGCCGTGGTAGCCGTTGAAGCTCATGTTCACGAGGAGGAAGAAGCCGAAGATCGCGATGCAGAGGCGTGCTTCGGCGACGAGGCTTCGCTCGGCCAGCCACCGAACGAGCCCGTAAAGGCTGAGGAAAAGAATCGGGGCGAGGAAAAACACGCCGCGATAGGATGAGATCGTCAGCAATCCGAAAACGTATAACAGATGGAGGAATTCTTCGGATGACTGGGGGAACATGAACATGCCGAGCGAGCCGTTCGGGTCTTTGAAGAGCGGGTTTTGGAAGTCGTTGTTCAGCGCGAAAGGCGAGCCGAAATTGACGGTGTGATACCAGCCGAGCAGTGCGGCGGGGAGCAGTCCGCCGAGCGAGAAAAGGATCGCGCGCCGCCAGCGCAATCCGCCGGCCAGCAGCGCGTAAAGCCCGAGCGCGATGACCGCTCCGCCCGCGACGTAATTGGTGACGACGGCAAAGCCCGCGCAGAATCCAGCGAGCGCCGGACGCTCCGTATGGCGCAGCCAGTAGAAACTCGCGACGAGGAGGACCGCAGTGAGATTGTGATCGAACAGAATCGTGCCGAACGGGAAGAACGTGGTGCCGAACGCGAGCGAGAAGGTGGCGAGCAGCGCGGCCCGTTTTTCTCCATCGGAGAAATCGCACGCGAGCCGGTAAAACAAGACGCAGCCAAGCGCGGAGAGCAGGCCGACGCTGAAAATCGTGGTGAGCCACGCGTTCACCGTGAGCGTCCACCAGTGATCGGGATTGATGCCGAGCGCGCGCTCTATTTTGAAAATGGTCCAGTATGCGGGCAATGCGAGGAAGGACGTGCCGGGCGGTTTGTTCGGGTGAAAATGGCCGGTCTTTGGCACGTAGGCCACGTCGCCGGAGGCGCAGACCATGTGCATCGGCTCGTCGATGATTCCCGGCGTTTTCGCGGGCTTTCCGCTGATCGGAAAAAACGTCCACTCGGGATCAACCCAGCAGAGCGCGTGGCGTTTGCCGTCGAAGTCGTATTCGGCGTGATCGACTGGCGCGCGGAAGAGATCGTTCGTCGCGGGATCGCCGGCATAGACGAGAAAATCGTCGATCGCGAAACGGCCCTCCTCAGCCATCGCGCGGACTTCGGCGAAGCGCGAATTTTGGTTCCAGCCGCCGCCTTGATTGAAGTACGCGAACGCGAAGAAGCACGTGAGGAAGAGGAGGAGTTCGGTGCGGGAGAGGCGGAGCATCGGGCACGTCTAAAGACCAAAGGCGAAACGCTAAAGAGCAAAGTCGGAGAGCGCGCTCTCGACTTTGGATTTTGGAATCTGGAGCTTGGGATTTCTTCCTCCCATGTGGTCCCAGAATTACACTCCACTCGGCGGCATCGTCCCGGCGGCCCTCGTCGCCGCGCTGCCAGTCGTCGTGCTGCTCGCGCTGCTCGGTGTGTGGCACGTCCGCGCGCACATCGCCGCGCTGGCCGGGCTCGCGACAGCGGCGGCAGTCGCGTTGTTCGTTTACAAAATGCCCGCGGGACTCGTGCTCGCCTCCGCAGGTTACGGGGCAGTGTTCGG
>JAYVRQ010000690.1:0-3311 GCA_043776145.1 Chthoniobacteraceae bacterium | reverse complement strand
GACAAGGCTGGCGAGGCCATTGCCCGCGGCAATCTGGCGAATCGTTTCAGCGATCTTGGTCGATCAGCCGAGGCGATCGAACAGTACGAGCACGTCATCGCGCTTCACAAGGAGGCTGGAAACCAGGAATCGGAAAGCCGCGATACCTTTAACCTGGCCGCTGAGTATTCGGCGCTGGGTGAGGATGTCAAAGCCTGCCGGCTGGCTGAAGACACGCGGCAGATGGCACTCGGGATCGGCTACCGATTGATCGAAAGCGCGGCGACTAGTCTTCTAGCTGGCGCGATGGTGCGCGAAGGCCGGTTCAAGGACGCCATCCACGCATACGAAGAGGCATTGGTGCCAGCGGACAACTCTAACGCCGTGCAGATGCAAATGGGCGTGCGGAGCGGCCTCGCCCAAGCCTGCCTCCTGGCGGGCGATCTCCCCCGCGCCCGCAGCGTTGCCGAAGACGCGCTGAAGTATCGGTATCCGAACGGCTACGAATCCGTTCTCGTGGCAGGCGGTGTCATCGCGCTGCGCCAGGGCGATCTCACTGCGGCGGGTAAAGCCTTCGACATGACGCTCCGTGAAGCGGAGGCGCGACTGGCTGGAGTGGCACGGGCCTACGATTCCGCGTATGCCAAAGCACTGGCGCTGGCCGGCCTCGCCCTCTGCCGGGATGCGGCTTTCGCCAAAGCCGCCGCTGATGCCTACCGCGACGCCCTCACGATCAGCGCCGCGCCCGGAGTGGTCATGGATGAATTGCGGTTATTGGATGCCCTGGCGGTCGCGGATTCAGCGGGGACACTCAAGCCCGTGCGCGCCGCCCTCGCTTAGCCCGGAACGATGCAATCGGCCGGCGTCGTAGCTGCCGACAGACATTTTTGGAAATCCGGGCACCCCGCATTTTTCTCCAAGTTTCCCCGTGACAGCCGGATTGTCGGTGTTAGAAGCATCTGAGATTCGTTCTCATTAAGACTCAATGAACACTCCAACTCCCGCCAAAACCGACTCCCAAGGAGCGTGCCTGAATCTTTCCCAAGCGCGGTGCGGCGAGAAGTTGAAGATCGTCAATTTGCGGAAGGATTCACCGGCGACGGCGCGGCTGAGGGAACTCGGCTTTTGCGAATCCGCCGAGGTCTGCAAGGTGGCCGATCGCGGCGCGTGCATTTGCGTGCTGATGGGAACCCGCGTGGCCCTCGGACCGGAGCTCGCGTCCCACGTCTTCGTGGAGCGCGTGCGGCGTTGATGAGCGGGGCCGCGCCGGGCGTGGCGCTCAGCGAACTCGCCGCCGGGGATGGCGGGAAAATCGTCGCGCTCGAACTGCCGCCGGAGGCGAAACAGCGCCTGCTCGAAATGGGCATGACGGTCGGCGCGCGGATTGAGGTCACGCGCTTCGCGCCGCTTGGCGATCCTGTGGAGATCAAGGTTCGCGGCTACCATCTTTCCATTCGGAAGCACGAGGCGGCGGGAATTCGGGTGGAGCGCGCCTGAGCAATATTTGGCGTTCTTTGTGTGAATTCCCGTTATCCACGTTCACCTTCGCCTGAACACTGGTTGGCAGCAGTGCGAGCGTCAGCGCATCCCATTCTCACGCTGATTGTGGTCAACGTCGGCATCACGCTCTACGCCTTTTCGCACGGTCACGGTTTTGTGTCTGCGGCTTTGGGAATCCTGCTTCCTGGCGCGATTTTAGTCGGTCTCGCGCAGACATTTCGCACGCGTGTTGCACGCAGCAACCTTGGCGTATTTACTCGATACAAGCACCAGTTTCGCTACTGGCTTCAGGTCATCGGTCTCATTGTAGGTTATCTTTTTGCCTCGGCAGCACCGTTGCTGATTCGCCCATGAGCACCGCGGCTCCGGAAACCGTCACCCGCCACGTCGCCATTGCCGGCAATCCGAATTGCGGCAAGACGACGATTTTCAACGCGCTCACCGGGATGCGCCAGAAAACGGGCAACTACCCCGGCGTCACCGTCGAGCGCAAGATCGGCAGCTTTCGCGGCGCGCACGGCGAGCCGATGGACCTGCTCGATCTCCCCGGCAGCTACAGCCTCCAAGTCCGCTCGCCCGACGAAGCCGTCGCCCGCGATGTCCTCCTCGGGCGGCGCGAGGACACCGCGCGTCCCGACGTCATCATCTGCGTCCTCGACGCCTCGAACATCGAGCGGAATCTCTACCTCCTCGCGCAGCTTCTCGAAATCCGCCTCCCGCTCGTCGTCGCGCTGAACATGGTCGATGTCGCCGAAGAAAACGGCATCCGCATCGACCTCCCCGCGCTCGAAAAGGAACTAGGCGTCCCCGTCATCCGCACCGTCGCGACGAAAGGCGTGGGACTTGTCGAACTCAAGCAGGCCGTCTCGCGCACCGATTTGCCGAAGCCCGCCGTCCGCGCGCCGATGCCCGCGCTTTTTGAAAAAGAAGCGCACGCACTCGCGGCGATGCTCCCCGGCGATCCTGACACCGCCTACTCCGAAGCCCTCCTGCTCCTCACGCTCCACGACCGCGCGCAAATCGAGCTGACCGAAACTTCACCGGACATCATCGCCGCCACGCAGGCCGCGCAGGCCCGCCTCGTCGCCGCCGGACTCGATCCCGTCTCCGCGCCCGTCGAGGCCCGCTACGATTGGATTCACGAAATCTGCTCGCGCTCAGTCACGCATCCCGGCGACACCGGCCTCACTTTCAGCGACCGGCTCGACGCCATCCTTACCCATCGCATCTGGGGCTCGCTCGCCTTCCTCGGCGTCATGGCGCTGATGTTTTTTTGCATCTTCTGGGTCGCGCAAAAACCGATGGACTGGATCGACTCCGGCACCGCCGCGCTCGCCGATTTTGTAAAAGCGAAGATGCCTGACAGCGACCTGCGTTCGCTCATCACCGATGGCATCATCGCCGGGGTCGGCGGGGTCGTGATCTTCCTCCCGCAAATTCTGATTCTTTACTTCTTCCTCGGCCTTCTGGAAGATAGCGGTTACATGGCCCGCGCCGCGTTCATGATGGATCGCCTCATGTCTCGCGTCGGCCTTCACGGTAAGAGCTTCATACCCATGCTAAGTTCGTTCGCCTGCGCCATTCCTGGCATCATGGCTACCCGCACCATCGAGCATCGGAAGGACAGGTTAGTTACCATCTTAGTCGCACCGCTTATGTCATGTAGCGCAAGGTTGCCCGTCTATGGCTTGATGATCGCCGTCCTCATGCCGTCCGCCGGTGCGTGGAAAAAAGCGGGCGTCATGCTCATCATGTATCTCATCGGCATCGTCGCCGCGTTCGTGATGGCGTGGATTTTCAAGAAGACCCTGCTGCGCAGTGAAACGCCGATG
>JAYVRQ010000689.1:0-3312 GCA_043776145.1 Chthoniobacteraceae bacterium | reverse complement strand
CTGCGCGAGCACAAATTCTGGCCGAGCGTCGGCCGCATCGACAACGTCTGGGGCGACCGGAATTTGTTCTGCGCGTGCGTGCCGGTGGGTGAATCGGGAAGCTGAATGTCCCGGCTTTAGCCGGTGCGGCGCATGAGCGCCAGCCAGCCGCCGAGCAGGCACACGCCGCCGATGGGTGTGATCGCGCCGAGGATTTTCACATTGCTCAACGCGAGCGCGTAGAGGCTGCCGCTGAAAATCACGATGCCTGCTGCGAACAAACGCCACGCCCAGACGCTGAGCTTTTCGCGCGAGGCGACCGCGAGCATCACGGCGGCGTGGACGAGGTGATAAAGCGCGGCGGTCTGCCACGTCGCGAGCGTGTCGTTTTGCGCGAGTGTATTTTTCAAACCGTGCGCGCCGAATGCGCCAAGGGCGACGGCGAAAAATCCGAAGGCGGCGGAAATGCGGAAGGCGGTGGCGGAGTTCATCGCATCAGCAAATTCTGAAATCGTCTTTCGTAAATCACAAACGTCCCGCTACGGTCGCGCGCACATGGACTGGAAAAACTGGATCCCGCGCGAGCGGGCAAATCTTTGCTTCATCGTGAAGGATGGGCGCGTGTTGCTTATCCGCAAAAAGCGCGGACTCGGCGCAGGGAAAATCAACGGGCCCGGCGGAAAGATCGAAGCGGGTGAGACGGCGCTGGAATCGGCGATCCGCGAGGTGCAGGAGGAAATCGGGGTGACGCCGCTGGCAATCGAGGATCGCGGCGTTTTGCATTTTCAATTCGCGGATGGATACAGCCTGGAGTGCGCGGTTTTCGTCGCGGGCGATCTGGAGGGTGAGCCGATCGAGACGGTCGAGGCCGCGCCGTTTTGGGTGGCGATCGACGCGGTGCCGTACGAGAAAATGTGGGCGGATGACCGGCACTGGCTGCCCGGCGTGCTTGCTGGGAAGAGCTTTCGTGGGTGGTTCGAGTTCGATGGGGACACGATGCTGAGCCGCGAAGTCGAGTGGCTATGAAAGCCGCGCGCGGACTTCCCGCGCATACGCTGCGATGTCCGGCGCGCGCAGTAGTGCGGAGACGATGACGACGCGGACGGCTCCGGCGGCGAGCACTTCGTCGAGCGTGTCGAGATTGATCCCACCGATGCAGAAGATGGGAATCTTCACGCGCTCGTGGACGCGGCGGATGTCGGCGAGGCCGATCGCGGGGCGGCCCGGTTTGGTCGGCGTGGGAAAGAGCGGGCCGAAGCCGATGTAGTCCGCGCCTTCCAACGCGGCGGCTTCGGCCTGCGCGATGGAATGCGTGGAGCGTCCGATGATCGGCGGCGGCACTTCGCCCGCGAGGGCGCGGCCAGCGCGCCAGCGCGCATCGGCGACGGTAAAATCATCCTGCCCGACATGCGCCCCCTGCGCGCCGATGGCGGGGACGAGATGCGGATGATCGTTGATGATGAGTGGCACGCCCGCCGGTTCGGTGATGCGGACGAGTTCGCTCCCGAGCGTTTCCACTTCCTCTTCGGCGATGTTTTTCGCGCGGAGTTGCAGCACGTCGATGCCGCCTTCGATGAGTTTTTCCGCGACACGCATCGCGTCCGCCGAGGCGACGTATCCGAGATCGAGGATGGCGTAGAGCCGGGCGTCGGCGAGGGATTTCATGGCGCGCAATCGACCACGCGCGGCGCTGCGCTGGCAATGCGTTTTGTTTTGGCATCGGGCCGCGCGCGTTCAAACATCCCGCCGTGCTCCCGCCGTCCAGCGCCACCGCTCCCACCGCCCGCTCCCACCGCCCGCTGATGCTCGCGCTCGCGGCTCTCGCGCTGCTGGCGGGCGGCGCGGTCTGGTATTTTAGCCGTCCCGTTTTTTATTCGCGCTCGCTGCTGCGCGTGGATGGAGCCGTCACGGGCGGGCAATTGCGCGCGCTGGAAAAGGAACTCACGCAGCCGCAAATCCTCGAACGCACTGCGGGCCGGCTCGGCGTGAAGGCCACCGCGACCGAGCTTCGCAAAAATTTTCTTTTCAACATCGCCGTCCGCGCCGTCTCGGAGCGCGAACTCGACGTGGAAGTGTGGTGTTACTCGAAGGACTGGGCGCAGCGATGGACGGAGGCTTTGTCCGCCGAGTTCCTGGATTTTCGCCGCGTGCGGCGGCGCAAGGAAACGCTGGACGCCATCAAAACGCTGAACCGCGAGATGACCGAAATCGCCGCGAAACTTGGCGATGACGGAGTGAGTAAATTTTACGCGACGGACAAGCCGGGGCTCGTGATGGGGCTCGATGAGTTGAACCGCATCCGCAATTTCACGCGCGAGCTGGCTCGGATCGCAAAGCGCCTCTCGGAGATGGACCGCGTGCGCGCGGATTTGCAGAACGCCGATGTTCCCATCGTGGAAAAACTTTCGCTGATCGCGACGCTCGATGAATCCGCAGGCAAGGAAAACACCGCCGCCGGAGCGTCGTGGGAGAGCATCGAGAAGCGGCAGCGCGCGCTGCATGTGCTCGTCGCCGGCGTTCCCAATCTCAGCTTTGCGGACGCGGTCACGCTGGTCGCGCTGAACGGCCTGATCGCGGAACTCGATCGCAAGCTGCAAGCCGAATTCGATGACGGCTACCGGCGCTTCGATGTCGATTATCGAAACCTAGTCGATCAAAAGGCTGCGCTGGAAGCGAAGGCCGCGGAACGCAATGGGACGGCGGATTCCGCCTTAAACGCACGGTTCAGCCATGTCGCGGAGCGGGTCGCGGCGATCGACCGGATCGGAGCCGAAGACGCTGCAAGTCCCACCTTCGCGGGCATCCGGCAAATCGGCGACAAGCCCGTCGCGCCTGACCCGCTCAAGATCGCGCTCTGCTCGCTTCTCGGCGGCGGCATCCTCGCTTTTGGCGCACCCTTCCTCCTCGGGCGTCTCGGCTGCGGGCAGCCGGAAATTGTGCGGCTCGAATCCGCGCTGCGACTGCCCGGACTCGGCTCCATCCCTGCGTGCAACGGCCCGCCGCGGCCTGGCGAAGCATTCCACGCCATCCGCACGCGACTGCTCGCGACCGGCACGCCGCGCGTCCTCATGGTCGCCAGCGCGATGCCCGCGGAAGGCAAGACGACCGTCGCCGCAAATCTCGCGATGGCCTTTGCGGAAAACGGCGCGCGCGTGCTGCTCATCGACACCGATCTGCGGCGCGGGCGGCTGAACCGGCTCTTCGGTTATCGCAAAACGCCCGGCCTCAGCAACATGCTGCTCGGCGAAATCCCGCTCGAAGAAGCCATCCGCCGCACTTCGCAAAACAACCTCAGCGTGCTCAACGCCGGCCAGCCGACCGCGACTTCCACCG
>JAYVRQ010000688.1:0-3319 GCA_043776145.1 Chthoniobacteraceae bacterium | reverse complement strand
GCCGCCGAGCCGCTCGTGGTCGATCCCGTCGCCTTCGAGTGGGACGCGCTCGGGCGGCTGTGGGTCGTGGAAATGCGCGACTATCCGCTCGGGATGGACGGCAAAGGAAAGCCGGGCGGCGTGATTAAAATCCTCACCGATGAAGACGGCGACGGGCGTTACGACAAGGCTGCGACATTTCTTGAAGACATCCCCTTCCCCACCGGCGTGATGCCGTGGCGCAACGGTGTGCTCATCGCCGCAAGCCCGGACATTCTCTTCGCCGCCGATACCGATGGCAACGGACGCGCGGATGAAAAGCGCGTGCTCTTCACCGGCTTCACGCCGGGCAATCCACAGCATCGGATGAACGGATTCGAGTGGGGGCTCGACGGCTGGATTTACGGAGCGAACGGCGACAGCGGCGGCACGATTAACGGCGTGAAAATCAGCGGGCGCGATTTTCGTTTCCGCCCGGACAGCGGGGAATTCGAGGCCGCGAGCGGAAATGGGCAATACGGACGGCGGTGCGACGATTGGGGAAATTGGTTCGCGAACAACAACCCGGAATGGCTCTGGCACTACATGATCGAGGACCGCTATCTGCGGCGGAATCCGAAGCTCGCCGTGCGCAGCGTGAAGCAGCATCTCGCGAACTATGCGGACGGCACGCGCGTCTTCCCGGCGAGTGCGAAGGCGGCGCGCTTCAATCAGCCGGATTCGTACGGTCACGTCACCAGCGCGTGCAGCCCGAGTCCGTATCGCGATGAACTTTTCGGCGCGGATTTCGCGACGAGCGTTTTCATCAGCGAGCCGGTTCACAACGTCGTGCATCGCGAAGTCCTCGAAGCGGACGGCGCGACTTTCACGAGCCATCGCGCGGTGGGCGAGGAGCAGTCCGAATTTCTCGCGAGCACCGATCCGTGGTTCCGCCCGACGACGCTCAAGACCGGCCCCGACGGCGCGCTTTACATCGCGGACATGTATCGCTTCGTGCTCGAACATCCCGAATGGATCGCCCCGGAAACCGCGTCCCGCCTTGATCTCCGGGCCGGCGCGGATCGCGGCCGCATCTGGCGCGTGAAGCCGACCGCTGCAAAACTCCGACCCATTCCAAAGTTCGCATCGCTCGACAGTTTCTCACTCGTCACCGCGCTCGACAGCCCGAACGGCTGGCAGCGCGACACCGCGCAGCGGCTGCTCTTCGAGCAGGACGAAAAGGACGCCAAGGACGCCCTGCGGCGAACGCTCTCGACAGCGGCGAATCCAAAAGTCCGCGTGCAAATCCTCTCCACGCTGGACGTGCTCCACTCACTCGATGACGCCGCGATTCGCACCGGTGTCCGCGACGCGCATCCCGCCGTGCGGGCGCACGCCCTTCGCGTGAGCGAATCGTTCAGCGTTGAAATTCTCCCGACGATTCTCGCCTGCCTCGACGATCCCGATTTCTCCGTGCGCCGTCAGCTTGCGTTCACGCTCGGCGCATGGCCCGGCGAACGCGCCACCGCCGCGCTCGCGCATCTCGCTGAACGTGACGGCGAGCAGGAGTCGATGCGCGTCGCGATCCTCTCATCGCTCAAACCGGACGATGCGCTCTTCGTGAAACTCAATGCGATTCCGCCATCGACATCCGCTCCGATTCCCGTGCTGCCAAAACCAACCACTGCGGATCGCGCGAAGGTCATCGCGAGCTACGCATCCGTTGCGGAGTTGAAAGGCGACGCCGCGCGCGGGCGCGCTCTCTTCCAGCAGCAATGCGCCATCTGCCATCGCCTGCGCGGCGAAGGTCAGGAAGTCGGCCCCGATCTCGGCATGGTCGCCGGCAAGCCGCTCGACTGGCTGCTCACCGCGATCTTCGATCCCAACGCCGCGATCGAGCCGCGCTATCAGGCGCAAACATTGAAGCTAAAGGACGGCTCTGAATTCACCGGCATCGTCGTCGCCGAAACCGCGAACAACCTCACGCTGCGCCTCCCCGGCGGCACCGAGCAGGCCGCGCTCCGCGACGACATCGCCACGCAAACCGCGCCCGGAAAATCGCTCATGCCCGAAGGTCTCGAAACCGTCCTTCGCCCGCAAGACCTCGCCGACCTCCTCGCCGTGCTCCGCGCGCCGTGAGTGTTTCCGGGGAGCGCGCGCGTCTCGCGTGCTGGTTTTGGCGTCCCGCCAAAACGAATTTTCCTGCGCGTGCGGAGTTTTTGCCGTACGCACCTTCCGATTTCGTACACGAAAAAAAAGTCCGCGAAGGCGGGACGCCTTCGCCAGCACGCGAGACGCGCGCGCTCCCCGGAGCCGCGCGGCGAGGTGCCGCGGGAACAGTCTGCGACGAGGGCGTCGCAGCCACTACTTCCGCCAGAGCCACTTCACCGCTTCGGGGAAAATCGCGCCGCCGTGCTTGCTGTTGTGCTGCCCGTCGCCGAGGTCGAAGCGCACGTCGTACTTCATGTATTTCAGCGCGGCGTTCATTTGTTTGTTCGCGAGCGGCCAGTTGCCTAAAGGGTTGTCGAGATCGTTTTCGCCGTCTTGCAGAAACACGCGCAGCGGCTTCGCCTCCGTCTTGCGAATGAGCGACGGATACGCATTGCCGCCGCGCAGATTCACGAAGCTGCCGATGGTCGAGAGCACTTTGCAAAATTGATCGGGCCGCTCCCACGCGACCGTGAACGCGCAGATGGCACCACTGCTCGCGCCGCAGATCGCGCGCTGCGCAGGGTCCGCGCTCAGGTTGTAGCTCTTCGCGACTTCGGGCAGGATTTCGTCGATGAGAAAATGCGCGTAGCGGTCGCCGAGCGAGTCGTATTCGAAGCTGCGATTGCTCACGCTCCACGGATTCTTCGCCTCACCTTTCGAGGGATCGTGTCCGGGATTGATGAAGATCGCGACGATCGGCGGGAGGTCGCCGCGCGCGATCAGGTTGTCGAAAACGATGGGCACGCGCCAGTTCCCCTTCGGCCCGATGTAGTCGTGTCCGTCCTGGAAAACCATGACCGGCGCGGGCTGCGAGGAGTTGTATTGCGCGGGGACGTACACCCACCAGTCGCGTGTCGTGTTCGCGAAAATCTTCGACTGCCACGGCTCCATTTTCGTGAGCACACCGTGCGGCACGTCTGCCTTTTCTTCGTGATCGGGCGTGAGCGGGTAGTCGTCGATGGCGGCTGCCGTCGCGACGGCAAAAAGGAGCGGCAGAAGGAAACGCATTGGCGGATATAAGCGCGGAAGCGTTTCCGCCAAAAGTCGAAACTGATCTTTCCTCGAAAGCGCGGCTTGGACTGTTGGTAGGTAGTTGAGGTTAGTTGTTTTTGTTTTGGGGGAACATTTGTTTCTCGAAGGCGAGAGGTGA
>JAYVRQ010000687.1:0-11464 GCA_043776145.1 Chthoniobacteraceae bacterium | reverse complement strand
GTGCGTCGTGTGCTGCGGATGCGTATGCCATATGCGTGAGGCGGTTACTGCTTTGCGGCTGCGAAATTGAGAACGTCGGCTTCGGTCCAGGGGGCAGTGCGATCCTTGAACTCGTCGCGAACTTTCTGGATGAAATCGGGTGTGATGGCTTTGTCGGCCTTATTGCTCCAAGAGGTGCGGATGAAGTTCAGCACGTCCGCCAGCTTTTGGTTGTCCTTGTAGATCGGAAACTGGGTATCGACCGCGATGAGCGGAATCGCCCCCGGAAATTTCACGCCCTTCACCGTAATGGGTCCGTTGAGTCCCTTGATGACAATTGCCACGAGCCGGCGCGCATCGCCCGCCACATACTCGGACCCATCGAACGGCGGGAACGCACCGGGCAGTCCAAGCCCGGTGGGCTGATGGCACGCGACGCAGGTGGTCATGTAGTTAGTCTTGCCGCGCTCGGCGGATGCCTTGATGTCTTCGGGATTGATGTCCTGCGCGAAGGCAGTCACGGCAGTTAGGAGTGTAAGAGCGAGAATCGTTTTCATGGATTTACTTGGCTTCGGCGGGCCAGCCATTGAGTTCGGCTTCGGTCCAGCCGGTTTTGCGGTCGAGGAATTTTTTGCGGACGTTCGCGACGAATTCCGTGGTGACGGGCGGCGCGCTGTTCTCGAAGGACGAGCGGACGAAGGTCAGGATGGCGGCGATCTTATCGTCGGTTAGGACGGCTTCCTGCGGAATCATCGGGACTAGATAAGTCGCGTCCTTGTATTTGAAAGGCGGGTTGATTCCCTTGAGCACCATCGCGGTCAGACGCTCGGGGCTACCCATCACGAAATCGGATTTCACGAGCGATGGGAATGCGCCGGGAAGCCCCTGCCCCGTCGGCTGATGGCACGCGATGCAGATCGTCATGTATCCCGTCTTGCCCGCATCGGCGGCATTCGCGGAATCCGCCGGTGCCGGTGCGGCTGGCGCGGCAGGCGTTCCGCCAGCGGGAGCGCCGCCTTCAAGCTTCGCGTCCTCGGGAACCTGGAGCAGTTCCGCCTCGATCCACGATACTTTTTTCGCGGCGAATTCCTTCTTCGCAGCGGCAATTTGCGCGGGCGTGATCGGACCCGCCTTATTACCCCATTCCTGCCGAATGTAAGTCAGAACCGCGGCGATCTTCTTGTCATTGAGTGAGCCTTCCCACGGTGGCATGACACCGTTATAAGATGCGCCTTTTACTTTCACTGGACCCATCAAACCCTTGCACAAAATCATCGCAAGACGCTTCTCATTACCCGTGACCCATTCGGAACCCGCGAGCGGAGGAATAAGGCCCGGCTGGCCCGCGCCGCTCGGAGTGTGGCAAGCCTGGCAGTTACCTAGATAGACGCCCTTGCCGATCGCAACCATGTCTTCCACGACCGCCGGACCCGCCTTCGCATTCGCGCGCTCAGGCTGCGGGAAAAGGACCGCGGGCGAGCTTTCGTACTCGTTATAGACGTTGCTGTTGAAGCCGCCGTGAAACATCCCGATGTACGCTCCTGCCCAGCAGACCGCCGCGCCGCAAAGCAGCGTGACCCACAGCGGGACGGGCGTAACCCCGGCGACCGGATCTTTATTCTCGCGCTGAATGGCCGCGTGGACTTCGGTCAAGTCCGGCGTTTCGCGATAGTCGATGTGTTCAGAACCCTGAGACATTTTCGTGGAAAAATTTTACTTGGGAGCAGGCGCGGCTGGTGCAGCCGGAGCAGCCGCCGCAGGCGCGGGCGCTTCCGATTTCACTTCCTTGAGCGGATGACTGCGGTCGAGCGAAAGCAGGTAGGCGACGAGTTCGCGCGCCTCGTTCTTCGGGACGATTTCGTATCCGTCCCCGGCCTGCACTTGATCCTCGGGCAGCGCGTCGTGGGAACGCTGGCCGCTGATCTTCCGCTTCTCGAACAAATACGGATAGGGCGGCATGTTGGATTCCGCGATGATCGCCGTTGGTTTGTAGAGATGCAGATAATGCCACGCCGCATCGCGCTTCGCCGGGCGGTGCGTGTCGTTCTCGGCTTCGTTGCGCCACGTTTTCGCGCCGACATTTGCGAGGTCGGGGCCGAGGCGGCTGCTACCGAGGAAAGTCGTGGCGTCGTAAATATAGTCGCGGGCCACCGTGCGGCGCTCGCCCCATCCGCGCGGCTGATCCTCGCCGTTCTGCGTGTCGCGGACCTGCTGCGAATGGCACACGATGCAGCCTTCGCTGGCATACACTTTCGCGCCGTATTTCACGCGGTCGGTCGGGTAAATGTCGGTGATCTTCCCGTCGTCATCCTTCGTGACCTGCGCCTGCAAGCCGCCGATTTGCGCCTGCGGCACGAGGACCATCGCAAACACCGAGACGGCGAGCGAGGCGAAGATTCCAGCGATGAGAGGTGTGGAACGGCTCATGGGTCAGTGTGCGTCGTGGGTCTCGAAAAGGGTCGCGCTGCCGCCAGGCTGGCCGATGCGCAGGAGCATCAGGAGGAAGTGTCCGGCGAAGATGGCATGGCCGAGCGTCATCATAAACATGGCCATGATTCTGCCCGCGAGACACTCGAGGCTCGATCCGATGACTTGGCTGAACAGCGATTCAGGATCGGCCATGCGTCCACCCATTGAGATGCCCGTGAGCAGGAACATGGCTACCACCATTCCCCCGCCGTATGCCGCACCCCAGAAGTGGAACTTGATGAGGGTCGAGGAAAGCCATTCGCAACCCACGAGCCGCGGCGTGATGTAATAGATCGCGCCGAAAATCACCATGCTGAAAAAGCCGTATTGCAGGAGGAATTGCTGGCCGTCGAGCCAAGGCGTGAAGTGCAGCCATTTGTCGAACGAACGCAATGAACTGAGCACGCTCAACAAACTACCCACGGCGAACATCACGACGCCGAAATAGGTGAACCGGATGGTCGGGCTTTGATAGACCATGTTCGTCGCGCCTTTCATCGTGAGCAAAAGATTCGCCGTCACGGTCGCGATGGGGACGATCATCATGATGTTCGCCGCGATGCTCAGCGTGACCAGCCATGCAGGCACCGGCCCGCCGCTGAGCCGCAACATTCCAGTAAGCCCGCCGAGAAACGCGAACGACCAGAAACCAATCGAAGCCAGGTTATAGCTATGGATCGGGCGGTTGACGACTTTCGGAATAAGATAGTAAGCCGCCGCCAAACCAATCGCGGTGAACCACCAAATGTTCAGCGTTTGCGAGAACCACGAGGCGATGACCACTGGCATGACCCCGCGCACTTCCGGGAGCGACGTGAGCAAATTCGCAATTGCGAAAACCCACGGAAACCAGAAGAACGCGCCGAGCAAATACCAGACGGAGATGAAGGCCAGCGCCTCCTTCCGCGCACGGAAAAGCGCCGCACCCCAAAGACCGATGAGCAGGAATCCGGCGAACATGATCCACATCGCACCGTGCGGCATTTCCATGCCTTCGATGCCGGTTGACTGACCGACGAGCACCTGCCAGACGCCGAGCGTGAGGCCGATGTTCCAGACGATCGCGCCGAAGATGAGCAGACCGGGAGCCTTGATCGGCACGCGGCAAAGACGCGCCATCAGCCAGATACCCACACCCATGCCGGCAAGGCTGCACCAGCCATAGGTGAAGGCCAGATTATAGGCGGGAACGATGCGTCCATAGGTCGTCATCGGCCACTCGCTGAGGAACGTCGGGAAGTAGAGTTTCAGCGATGCGATGAAGCCGAAGACGGTCGCGCCAAAAAGCCATGAAATCGCCGTCGCAAAAAACCAGAGGACCGGCGTGGAAGTCGATTTGTCGATCCGCGCGCGCTCGATGGCGAACTGCTCGCCGGAAGTGCTCGCACCGGCGGCGGCACCGATCGGCGCGGTTGTCTGCGTGGGTTTCTCGGCAACGGCGGTCATTTCGATTCACTCCAGTTAATCAAAGGCGGGCGGGCGGGCGCGGTGGCTACGCCGGAATTCACGGGCGGCACGGGCACAGGCGCGGGAGCCGGTGGAATGGCGGGCGCGGGGATGGCCGGGGCCGGGACGACGGGAGCAGGCGTTGTCGCCGGAGCGGGAGGCGCAGGAGCAACGGGCGCGGGTGCTGTGGGTGCGAAAGGATCGTTGAAGCTGGTAAGGTCTGCGCCCTGCGGAGCGGATGGCAGCGGGAGCGGCGGTGGCTCTGTCGATTTGAGATCGATGACCGGGGCGGGTGGAATCGGCGGCACTTTCACTTCGGTCTTCGCGACCTTTTTTGCCTTAAGTTCGACGGCGACGACTTTGATCGCGTCCTCGATGGGCAACTGCACTTCGCCCTTCTCCTTGTTCACCCATGCGACAGTTTGCAGTTTGCCCGTCCATTCCTTTTCAAGCTCCTCGCGCTTTTTGATTCGCGCAGCGGCGCGCTCGGCCTCGACTTGATCGATATTGGAAGCCTGCGATTTGGTCCACGCCACCACAATCGCGGCAAACACCGCGAGGCACGCGAATCCGAGAAGGAAGGTGCCGAGGCTGCTGGGCGCGCGTTGGGAATTGATCGAGGCCATGTCAGTTCGTAAGTTTGATGGACTCTTCAAGCCGCGGATCGCGCGTCGGGAAGAGCGGTGACTTGCCAAGATTTTTCAGGAAGAGCCAGCCAAGGATTCCACCGATGCCCACCCATGAACTAATGTCGAAAATGCTCGGCGAGAAGCCAGTCTGGTGGAACGCCGGAAGGACGATCACATACATGTCGAGGAACTGCATTCCGAGAATCCACCATGCGACATAACAAAGGTATTTCGGATTCTTTTTCGTCCACTGTTGCAGCAAAATCGGGAACGGCGCGAAGAAGCGGCCCACGACGAGGAACGTGCTGAGCACATGCCAGAAGCCGACGTTCCGAATGCGGAAGTAAATCGTCTCCTCCGGGATGTTCGCATACCAGATGAGCATGTATTGCGAGAAGCCGATGTAGGCCCAGAAAATCGTGAAGGCCAGCATGAACTTACCCATGATGTGGTAATGCTCGACGCTGACTGGCTTGAGGTAGCCTTTGCTCTGCAAGGCAAAGACGATGAGCACCAGCAGCGACATCGAACTGCCCGCGGCTCCGGCAAAAAGATAGACGCCCCACATCGTCGAGAACCAGTGGTAGTCGAGACCCATGAGCCAATCCACCCCGGAAAACGTAAGGCACACTGCGACTGCCAGAATACCGCTGACACCAATTTTTCGCATGAAAAAGGTGTGCTTTGACGCGCCATCGGAGTCCTGCGTGATCGAGCGACCTTTGAGCAAAAGGGCGACAAGACTCAGCCAGCCAAAATAAACGACAGCACGGAAGTAAAAGAATCCGTGCGATAGGTATGGCTGCTTCGCATCAAGCAGCACATCTTCACCGGGCAGCTTATCCCACCAGTGCCAGAGATGTTTCGCCACGAAGAGCAGCGGGATGAAGAGAATCGCGAAGTAAGGCAGCAGGCTGCATAGATTTTCCAACTGTCGCCGCACAACCACCGACCATGCGGCGTCGGTCGCGTGATGCAGGCATGTCCAGAAGAGCGTGCCGACGGCGATGGTGAAAAAGTAGGCGAAGCCGAACAGCCAAGAATGCGCGGTTTGCTCCGTCTTGAACAGGAAACCGAGCAGGCTGATCGAGCAGCCGACACCGCCGGCGATGAGCAGCAGGTTCGGCAGTCCGCCGAGATGCTTCGGATCGAACTTCTCCGGCACGGGTGGTGTAAGGGCGTGGGAGTGGTCGCTCATTTACTTCGTTTCCTGCAAAGCCTTTTGTTTATCCGCAGGCAGGTCGGCGTGCTTGCCAGACTGGCTGCGCTGGAGGGCGCGGATGTAAGCCACGACCGCCCAGCGATCCTCGACGGCGATGTTCGGGCCGTAGGCGCCCATGTTATTTTTGCCGTTGGTGATCGTGTAGAAGAGCTGCCCGTCGGGCATCGTCTTGTAGAGATCGAGTTGGAGATTCGCGACGGCGACGAGGCCGTAATTCGAGACGATACCGTTGCCCATTCCGACTTTCCCATGACACGCGACGCAGTGGATGTTGAAACGCTCGTGCCCGCGCTGGACGAACTCCTCCGTCACTTCAACAGGAATGCCATCGCCGAACACATCGCCGAAACGTCCGGTGTTCGCGTAGTCGGGCTGGTTGGAAAATCCTTCCGGCTTGAACGTGCCGTTCTTCGCGCCCGCCTGGAGATACGCGCCGGGCAGCGTGTAGCCGAGCGGCACCGTGCCGGCCACCGGCTTGCGCGCCGAAAGGCCGTCCGCAAAGAAGCCGCTCTCGTGTTGAGGCTGGTACTTCGGCTGATGATCCATGTCCGGGAAAATCTCGATCGGTGGCAGCGAACTCTTGCTGCCACGGAACCCCGCGAGCGCCAGGACGGCGGCACCGCTGATCAAAAGAATGGAGAAAAAGAAACGCAGCATGGTCAGTCGTGAATGAGGGTCACATGCTGCCCGCCGATGGATTCGAGCAGTTCGCGCGTCCGCGTTTCGGAGAACTTGGGATCGGCGGATTCGATGATGAGGAAGAAGCCGTCCGTCGTCACGCTCTTGAACCGCTCCCAATTGAAAACCGGATGGTACCACTTCGGCAACTGGTTAAAGATCATGATCGAAAACACTGCCGTGAACGCCGAGAAAAGGATGGTCAACTCGAACATGATCGGGAAGAACGCGGGCGTCGTCATCCAGTTCACCGGCTTGCCGTGAACGATCATCGGATAGAGGAAAAACGACGGGATGAACGTGAGGCAGATCGCGGTGATGAAGCCGCTCGTGCCGCCCATGAAAACCGGCGCGGACAGCCAGGATTTTCCAAGGCCCATCGCGGCATCCATGCCGTGAATCGGGAATGGTGAATGCACATCCCATTTCTTGAAACCCGCGTCGCGGATTTTCTCCGCGGCGGTCAGCAGATCGGCGGCGCTGCCGAACTCCGCGCCGAGTCCATAGACTTTGCGATTCTCGCCCATTAGTGGGCGCCCTCCTTGGCGTGGGTTGCGTCGGTTTCAGGACGATGATGCGGGTCCGCCTCGGGCAGCACGATTTTCACTTCCGACATCGCGACCATCGGCAGGAATTTCATGAATAGCAGGAAGAGCGACAGGAAGATTCCGAACGTCCCGATAAAGGTCCAAATCTCAACCCAGCTAGGAGTATAGTGTCCCCACGACGAAGGCAGGAAGTCTTGCGCCAGCGAAGTCACAATGATGACGAACCGCTCGAACCACATGCCTGCATTCACGAACTGGCAGATGATGAAGACGACGATGTAATTCGCGCGCATTTTCTTCGACCAGAAAATCTGCGGCGAGATGACGTTGCAGGTCATCATGCAGAAGTAGGCCCAGGCGTACCAGCCGCCGTTGTTCAGACCGAGACGCGCGCGGAAGAAGGTGAAGCCTTCGTATTGGTTCGAGCTATACCAGGCGATGAATAGCTCCATCAAATAGGCATAGCCGACGATTGAGCCAGTCAGCAGGATGATCTTCGCCATCTTATCGACGTGCTGGCGCGTGATGAGGTCGTCTAACTGTGGGTAGATCAGTCGCGCGGGGAGCAGGATAGTTAGCACCATCGCGAAGCCGCCGAAGATCGCGCCCGCGACAAAGTAAGGCGGGAAAATCGTGGTGTGCCAGCCGGGAAGGATGGACGTGGCGAAGTCGAAGGACACGACCGAGTGAACCGAAAGCACCAGCGGCGTCGAGAGGCCCGCGAGCAGCAGGTAAGCCATCTCGTAATGACGCCAGTGACGGTTCGAGCCGCGCCAGCCGAGGGCGAAGATGCCGTAGAGGAAACGGGCCACACGCGACTTCGCACGATCGCGCAGGGTCGCGAGATCGGGCACGAGGCCGGTGTACCAGAAGAGCACGGACACGGTGAAGTAGGTCGAAACCGCGAACACGTCCCACAGCAGCGGCGAGCGGAAGTTCGGCCAGATGCCGTTCGCATTTGGAATCGGCGCGAGGAACCACGCCATCCAGACGCGGCCGACGTGGATGCCGGGGAAAATGCCCGCGCAAATGACGGCGAAAAGCGTCATCGCTTCGGCGGCGCGATTGATCGACGTGCGCCACTTTTGTCGCGTGAGGAAAAGGATCGCCGAGATCAGCGTTCCCGCGTGGCCGATGCCGATCCAGAAGACGAAGTTCGTGATGTCCCACGCCCAGCCTGCAGGATGGTTTTCACCCCACACCCCGACGCCGTTGGAAATCTGGTAGCCGATGCAAAACAGCCCGAACAGCGCGATGGCCGAGAGCGGGATGAAGAGCGACCACCACCAGAGGCGCGAGCGTTCCTCGCAGATCGCGGAAACTTTGTCGGAAATCCACGCGAAGTCGCGCTTGTTCGTGACGAGCGGGACACGCGCGACTTCCTTGGGAGTGTTGAGGGTAACGGTGGCTTCGGACATTACGCTTTTCCTCCGGGTGAAACTGCGGCGGCTTCATGTTTCTCCGGGTGGCCGTGATGGCTGTGCGGCGAACTCTTGATCGCCTTGCCGCTCTTTTCCGCGCCGGGCATTTTCGGATTGGGATTGCGGATGCGCGCGAGATACCACACGCGCTGCTCCAGATTGAGATACTTGAGAAGACGGTAGCCGCGCTCGTCTTCGATGAGTTTCGCGAGCCGGCTGTCCTTGTTTTTCTTGTCGCCGAAAACGATCGCGCCCGTCGGGCAAACCTGCGCGCAAGCCGTGGTGAATGCGTCCGCCGGAATCTTGGCTTCGCCCGCGTCGCGGATCGCGACTTTCGCGGCGATCTTCGCCTCCTGCACGCGCTGCACGCAGAACGTGCATTTCTCCATGACGCCGCGCATCCGCACGGTCACGTTCGGATTCTTCGAGAGCTTGATCGAGTCCTCGGTCCCCTTTTCGCTGGTCAAATTCCAGTCGCGCAGCTTCGCGATTTTGCGCTGGTTGTAGTCGAAGAAATTGAAGCGGCGCACTTTGAACGGACAGTTGTTCGCGCAATACCGCGTGCCGATGCAGCGGTTGTAAGCCATGACGTTCAAGCCGTCCTCGCTGTGGACCGTGGCGTTCACGGGACAGACCGTTTCGCACGGCGCGTTTTCGCACTGCTGGCACATCATCGGTTGGGAAACCATCTCGGGCTCCTCGTCGTGCTCATCCATCGACGCGAAGTAGCGATCCGTGCGAATCCAGTGCATTTCGCGGCCTTCGAGCACCTGGCGCTTGCCGACGATGGGGATGTTGTTTTCCGCCTGGCACGCGACCATGCACGCGGAGCAGCCGGTGCAGGTGTTCAAATCGACCGTCATGCCCCACTGATGAATGTCATTCAGCGGCGGATGCGAGTAGAGCGAGGCGGTCGGCGGCGCGTGACCGTCCATGCCCATCGTCTGCGCGAAAGCGGGTTCGGCCTTGAACTCCTCGAGTGTCGCCTCGCGCGTGAGATCGGGTCCGCGGCCTTCAAGCGCGCCGTGCTCCTGCGTGACGGCGAGTTTGTAACTCGTGCCGGAGAGTTTCACCTTCGCGCCGGTGAGGAAATACGGAGATGCCGTGGTGCGCAGCGGGTAAGCATTGAAACCGCCGCTCGTCATCTCGGAATCGGTGACAAATTTTTCGCTCGTCTGGCCAACCGTGCCGACACGGCCCGCTTTCGTGCGACCGTAGCCGAGGGAGATCGTGATCGAGTTTTCCGCATGGCCGGGAACGACGAGCGCGGGAATATCCAGCACGCGATTTTCCACCGTGATCGTGATCCGCGCGACGTCCCACGGCTGTTTGAAAAAGCTGGGATCCGTGTCGATGCCGAGCTTCTTCGCCGTCGCCGGGCTGATGAGCGCGGCGTTGTCCCAAGTCAGCTTCGAGATCGGATCGGGAAGCTCCTGAAGCCAGCCGTTATTGGCATAACGCCCGTCGTCCACCTTCGAGTCGCCGACGAGCACGACTTCGTACGCGTCGCCTTCGATCGCGGGCGAGGCGATCTGCGCGACGAGTTTGCCAACCGCTTCGGAACTGAGCGCGAGCGTCTCGGCCTTCGCGGCGCTGTCCGTCAGAAATCCATCGTGCAGGAACTTCGCCCACGCGGTCACGAAATCCGTCGGCTGTGCGCGCTGCTTGAAAGTTTCCTGAACCAACTCCGGTCCCTCCGGTTTCTTGATCCCCGCGAATTTCGCGAGCACATCAAGATCGGACCACGCGCCGTAAAGCGGCAGAATCATGGGCTGCACGGAAACGTGGCTGCCATCCGTACCGAGCCCGTCGCCCCACGATTCGAGATAATGCGCAAGCGGCGCCTGCCACTTCGCATGTTCGCTCGTCTCGTCTTCGTAAAATCCGACGCGCACGACATTCGCCGCGTTCTTCAACTTCGCCGCGAAATCGAGATCGGCGGGCGCGTTGAAAACGGGATTGCCGCCGACGATGATGATCGAGGAAATCGACTTGTCGTTCAGCCCGCGAGCCACTTCGGCAATCGTTGCCGCAGGCTTTGCCGTGGTCTTCCGACCGACGATCGTCTTCCCGAAATTATCCAGCGCGGCATTGATCGCGAACACCAGCGCCTGTACTCCCGCAGGCTGCCGCGAACCGGCGAGCACGAGGCTCCTGCCCCGGTTCGCCACGAGATCTTCCGCCATGATCTTGATCCACTCCTGACGCGACTTCGCGGATGTTTTCGACGCCGCTCCCGCCAGCCTGCCGAGCGCCTGATCCTTGCTGATTGCGGAAATCTCCGCCGCCAATTCCATCGCCACCGCACCGATCTGGCTGGCTGGAAGCCGCAGCCGGTGATCCGCCATTCCGCTCGTCACGGTGAAGCGATTATCGACCGCATACAGACGGTTCATCTTATTGTCGCCATCCGCCTTCCGCCGCATCGCAAACGCGCGCTGATCGGCGATCGTCCCGTCGAGCCCGAGGAAATCCGCATCAAGCGAAAGAATCACGTCCGCCTTCTCGATCTGCCGCACCGCTTCCATGCCTTCGCCGAAAGCTGCGGTCGCCGCCGTCGCGTCACCATCCAGCGGTTCGTACACTGCCCACATCGCCCTCGGGAATTTCTTCGCGATCTCCCCGCGCAACCGCTCGCGCGTCGGCGACGGATTTTTCTCCAGCAAAAACGCCAGCCCCGCGCCGTCGCCCGCGGCCGCGATCAATTCATCCAGCGCCTTTTCAAAATCCTGCGCGGGTTTCGTTTCGCCGCTGAGTTTGAAAAAGCGGGAGCGATCCGGGTCGTAAAGATCGAGAATCGAAGTCTGCGCCCAAACGTCCGTCGCTCCTTTGCTCGCCGGATGCAGCGGGTTCCCCTCGATCTTCGTCGGACGCCCATCGTAAGTCGTCGCCACCAGCGGCGCGTATCCCCAGCGTGTCGGCATCGACGTGGTAAAAAACAGCGCCTTGCCCGGAATCGACCACTCGACCCCATGCGTGAACGGAATCAGATGCTTCACCGGTCGGCGGCAGCCCGCGAAACTCAACCCCGCCAGCGCCATCGACGCGCCCATCAATTGCAAAAAATTCCGG
>JAYVRQ010000686.1:0-11521 GCA_043776145.1 Chthoniobacteraceae bacterium | reverse complement strand
CCAGCCAGCTCCGCTCCGACGAACGTCCGGTGAAATTTGCCTGCGCGCGGACCGCCGCGAGCAAGGTGTCCTGCACGAGATCCTCCGCGACTTCGGTGCGGCGCACCCGCGTCAGCGCGTAGTGGAAAAGGCAGTCGCCATGCTCGTCCACCCAGTGCTCCGCGCCTGCGCGTGAAGCTTCGCCTTCGGTCGCGCTCTTGGTTGGTTTTTCAGGCACAGATTCCCTCTAGTGGAGCGCAACGCTGGGAGCGAGCGGGATTTTTTCCGGTGCATGTCCCGAGTCCGAATCGCCGCAAACTCCGATTGCGATTCGGAGGTTGGCAAACAGCATGATCCATTCTTGTAAGGTTCTCCGTCCTTCCCCGACAAAGCTTTCACGTCCGCAGGTCAGCTCCGTTGTGAGAACTGCCTGTCGGTCGGAAAACGGGGGGGAGTAGCATCTTCCATCATCCTTTACTCGAAATCAGAATGCCACTGAGCACACTCCTCAACGTATGAACGCCGTCGCACATTACTTTCATTGGCTGCACGGCAAATGGCCGGCGGGCTCGATCGAAAAATTGCCGGTCGTCGGCGAAGCCGGGGCGACGAATGTGCCGGGCGTGCACATCGTCGGCGATCTCTCGGGTGTGCCGCTGCTGAAGTTCAGTTCGGAGACGGGCACGCTGGCGGTGCGCGCGATTCTCGCTGAACCGGAATTTGTGAAGCAGCGCGGGCAGGATGCGGAGGTGTTCGACATCGCGATCATCGGCGCTGGCGTCTCGGGAGTTTCCGCGGCGATGGAGGCGGCGAAGGCGGGGCTGCGCTACCGGCTTTTCGAGGCGACTCAGGTTTTCTCGACCGTCGTGAATTTTCCGAAGGCGAAACCGATCTTCACTTATCCGACGGAAATGGTTCCCGCCGGCGGCATCCAGTATCCGCCGAGCAGCAGCGTGAAAGAGGCGCTCATCGAGGACATGGAGCGTCAGCGGCGCGAGGCGGGCGTCGAGACCGTGGTGGCGCGCATTGAGCAGGTCGAACGGCGCGGCGGCGTCTTTGTGCTGCATCACGGCGACGATGCGAAGACCGAGACTCGCGCGCTCCGGGTGATCGTGGCGATTGGGCGCAGCGGGAATTTCCGCCGCATGGGCGTGCCCGGCGAGGAACTCGACAAGGTGATGAACCGCCTGCACGACCCGAAGGATTTTGCGGGAAAGAATGTCCTCGTCGTGGGTGGCGGCGACAGCGCGGCGGAGGCTGCCATCGCGCTCGTCGTGTGCGGCGCACGGGTGACGCTGGCCCATCGCGGCGAGGAACTCACCCGGCCAAAACCCGAGAACATCGAGAAGCTCACGATGCTCGCGAGCGATCCCTCCGCGGCTGTCGCGGTCTCGCAGCCGACTTCCGAGCGCGTGACGACGGCGGCGAATTCGGAAATGCGCGGTGCAAAATCCGCGGGCTCGCTAAGGCTCGCGCTAAGCACCTCGCCGGTGCGCATCGAATCCGGAAACGCCGTGCTCCGTCGCGGCAAGGACGGGCCGGAGGAGTCGCTCGCGAATGACTTCGTCTTCGCGATGATCGGCCGCGAGGCGCCGCTCGAATTTTTCCGCCGCAGCGGACTCGCGATCAGCGGTGAGCGGAATCGCAAGTGGTGGATCACCCTCGTGTTCACGCTCCTTTTTTTCCTGTGGCTCTATCATTGGAAAAAGGAATTTTTCGCCGGCACACCCATTGATGTGAACACAACCGTGCTCAAGCCCACGACTGCCACGGTCACCACGAGCTTCCTCTACACCCTTCGCGAAGCCGCGTCGTATCGCAGCTTCTGGTATTCGTTCGCCTACGTGATCGTCGTCGCCATCTTCGGCATCCGCCGCGTGAAGCGCCGCCGGACGCCCTACGTGAAACTGCAGACGCTCACGCTCGCCCTCATCGCGATTGTGCCGCTTTTTCTCCTGCCGGAAATCGTCCTGCCATGGATGGGCCATAACGGCTTCTTCGCGGAAGGCGCGCCGCTGCGGGGATTCGCCGATCAGTTCTTTGAGGTCGCGGATTGGAAACTCGCAAAACTCCCCGAGCCGGATCGCGCCGCCGCCGCCGTCTTCGGTGCGGAGCGTTCGTACTGGCGCGTCATTGGCTTCATCCTCGCGTGGCCGCTGCTCGTCGCAAATTGGTTCACCGACAAGCCGATGTTCGGCTGGCTCATCGTCGGCAGCATTCAGACCTTCGTGCTGATCCCGCTGCTGATCTGGCGCTTTGGAAAGGGCGCGTATTGCGGCTGGATCTGCTCGTGCGGCGCGCTCGCCGAGACGCTCGGCGACACGCACCGCCACAAGATGCCGCACGGCCCGAAGGCCACGCGCTGGAACATGGTCGGCCAGGCGTTTCTCGCATTCGCCGTGGTGCTCATGGTCCTGCGGATCATCAGTTGGATTTTCCCCGCATCACCCGCCGGCGCCATCTTCCACTTTCTGCAAAAAGGCGCACCGCTCGGCTCCGGCCTCCCGCTGCTGAACTACGAATACTTTGTGGACGTGCTCTGGTCGGGCGTCATCGGCGTCGGCCTGTACTTTCATTTCTCGGGCCGCGTGTGGTGCCGCTTCGCCTGCCCGCTCGCGGCGCTCATGCACATCTACGCGCGCTTCTCGCGCTTCCGCATTTTTGCCGAGAAAAAGAAGTGCATCTCGTGCAATGTCTGCACGTCCGTCTGCCATCAGGGCATAGACATCATGAACGTCGCGAACAAAGGCATCCCGATGGAAGACCCCGAATGCGTGCGCTGCTCCGCCTGCGTGCAGCAATGCCCCACCGGCGTGCTCAGCTTCGGCCATCTCGACGGCGCTGGCGTCCCCGCGCTCGACCGACTCGCGGCGTCGCCCGTGCAGATGCGCGAGAAGGCAAAGGCGTGAACGGCAGTCCCGTCATCGCGATCATCCTGCCGGCGCGGGACGAGGAGGCCGCGCTCGCCCCGGTGCTCGCCGAACTGCTGCCGCACGCCGCGCGGCACGACGCTGTGATCGCCGTCGGATTGAATGACTGCAGCGACCGCTCGCGCGCCGTCGCGGAGCAGCATGGCGCGCTCGTCGGCGAGACGGGAATCCGCGGCTACGGCCACGGCTGCCTCGCGGGAATCGCCGCGGTTCACTCCGCCGGACTGCGCCCCGCCGCCTACGTGTTCATGGCTGCCGACGGCGCGCACGATCCGGCGGAATTGCCGCGACTGCTTGCACCCTGGCGCGCAGGCGCTGGGCTCGTGCTCGGCCAGCGCACGGGCATTCCGCAGAACTGGACGAAGCTCGGCTTCGCCCGCGCATTTTCCAACGTGCTGCTCGGCGCGTGGGCCGGCCTGCTCTGCGCCCGCTGGTATTCCGACCTCGGCCCGTACCGGCTGATCGCGCGGGAACTTTTTGAAACGATGGCACCCGCCGAGACCACGTGGGGGTGGACCATCGAACCGCAAATCCTCGCAGCGCGCCTCGGCGCGCGAATCGCGCAGGTCCGCGTGACCGAGCGCCCACGCATCGCCGGAGAGCAAAAGGTCAGCGGCGTATCGTTCGGGCATTCACTGTCCGTCGGGCTCGCCATCGCGCGCGCCGGATTGCGCTGCCGGTTCCGCGCGCGCGTCGCCCCCCGGCCGCTGCCGACGCGCATCGTCTAGCGTCCTGCCTTGGTCCCGATGCAAATCAGCACCCTTCTCTACGCCGCATATTTTGTGACGACCACCGGTCTGCTCGCATACGGCGCGACGGCGTATGTGCATCTGCTGCTGTTTGCGCTGCGGCATCGCGCACACCGCGCGACGAATGCAGTGCTGCTCGCACGCGCCGCCGCGACTCCCGACGCAGAGCTGCCGCGCGTCACCACGCAGCTTCCGCTTTTCAATGAATCGAACGTCGCCGAGCGCCTGCTGCGTGCGGTCGCGGCGAGCGTTTATCCGCGCGACCGCCACGAGATTCAGGTACTCGATGATTCGACGGATGAAACGCGCGCCATCGTGGATGCAGTCGCTGCGGAACTCCGCGAGGCGGGCCACGACATCCGTGTGATTCGCCGCGAGACACGCACGGGCTACAAGGCCGGCGCGCTCCGCGAAGGCATGGCCACGGCCACCGGCGAATTCTTCGCAATTTTCGATGCCGACTTTCTCCCCGCGCCCGACTTCCTCCGGCGCACGGTGCCGGTCTTCGCGCTGCGTCCCGAGATCGGTTTCCTCCAGACGCGCTGGACGCATCTGAATCCGCGTCAGTCGCTACTCACCGAGGCGCAGGCCACGGGCATTGATGCGCATTTCATCATCGAACAAACCGCGCGCGCGGCGAGCGGCCTCTTCATGAATTTCAACGGCAGCGCCGGCATCTGGCGACGGCAGGCAATCGTGGATGCGGGCGGCTGGCAGGACGACACGCTGACCGAAGACCTCGACCTCAGCTTCCGCGCGCAACTCGCCGGATGGTCGCCGTGCTACCTTCCGGAAATCGGCGTTCCCGGCGAGATCCCCGCGACCGTCAGCGCGTACCGCCGGCAGCAATTTCGCTGGGCCAAAGGATCGATCCAGACCGCGCGCAAACTCCTCCCCGCCGTGCTCGCCGCGAAGGTGCCCCCGTTGAAAAAAATCCTCGGCTGCATGCACCTCACGCACTTCCTCGTGCATCTCCTGCTGCTCGTGCATTGCCTGCTCGCGCTGCCGATTCTCATCTGGTGCCGCACCGCACCACCCGAGCCGTGGTTCACGCTGTTCTGCGTGGTCGGCGGATTTCTCCTCGCCGCTCCGCTCGCGATCTATCTCACAGCCATGCTCTCGATGCCGCGCTCTGAACGCGGAAGAATCCGCTCGGTGCCCGCGACCATCCTGCTCGGCGGCGGCCTCGCTCTTTCCAATGGCCGCGCTGTGATCGAGGCGCTCATCGGTGTGCCCAGCGGATTTTTGCGGACACCGAAAGCGGGCATTCTTCCAAACTCCGCGCGCCCGGCCCGCAGCGCACGAAGCTGGATGCCCGCGTTTGAAGTCGCGCTCGGCATCTATGCGCTCGTCGCGCTGTTTCTTTTTCTCGCACGCGGCGGATGGTTTCTCGGGCCGTTCCTCCTCGTGTACGTCTGCGGGTTGCTCTACCTCGGCATCAGCGATCTCCGCGAACAGCGCCATGTGGACTGACACGCTGTGGACGACATTCGGCGGGCGCTGCGTGCTCTCGACCACACTCTTCGCGAGCGGCCTGCTCGCGTGGTGGCGATGGCCAAGCACTTGGACTCTGCGCAGCCAATGGGCACTGCTGCTCGGCCTCGCGATCACTGCGCGCGCGCTCGTGTGGCCGCTGCCCGTTTCGGACGACGTGAATCGCTACCTCTGGGAGGGCCGGCTCGTGCGACTCGGGCTGAGCCCTTACGCGGCACCCGCGGACGCACCGCAGTTTGCCGCATTCCACGACGCGGAATGGGACGCGATGAACCACAAGGACAAGCGCACCGTTTATCCGCCACTCACGGAACTGGTCTTCGCCGCACTCGGCAATTCGCCGTGGATGCACAAGCTCGCCTTCACCCTCGCCGAACTCGCGGTCCTGCCATTCCTCGCCGCACTCGGCGGACCATCGCGCTTTCGCTGGCTCGCACTCTACGCGGTGAATCCCGTGCCCGTGCTCAGCTTCGCGGGCGAGGCGCATTTCGATTCGCTGATGGTCCTCGCCAGCGTCGCCGCAGTCTGGGCGTGGGAGCGCGGACGATTCGCCTGGGCGTGGGCGCTGCTCGGCGTCGCGGTGCAGATGAAAATCGTCGCCCTCTTCCTCGCGTGGCCTTTCTGGGCGCAGGGAAATGCGCGCAGCCGCCGTGGCATCGCCGCGTTTGCCGCAGTGATGATTCTCCCCGCGCTGCCGTTCGCGGCGACGCTGCCAAATCTCCTCCGCGGAATCACGAGCTTCGCCGGAGACACGAGCGGCAACGGCTTTCTCCACTGGCTGCTCGAATTGATCGTCCGCGGAAAAGCCGTGCCCGGCATTTTGCTCGCGTGCCTTTTCATCGCGCTCGTCTTCGTCATCGGGCGAAAGGTGCGCCCGATGTCGCGCGCAGCCATGCTCATCTTCGGTGCATTCGTGCTCTGCGCGCCGACGGTCACATTCTGGTATCCCGCGTGGGGTCTGCTGTTCGCGACGCTGCATCCGTGCGCTCCATTCTGGGTGCTGAGCGCGCTCGATGTCCTCTACTTCGCCGCGTGGCAAAAGCGCGAGCTGACTGGAGATTGGGAGCACCCGTGGTGGGCGTACTGGGCGCTGTGGACGCCCGTCTTCCTCACGCTCGCCGTGTGGCTGCGCCGCTATTCTCGCTCGGAAATACGCTCGGACTCATCGGTGCGCCGGCGCGTAGCGCCACCACAACAATAGCCGCGGGTGACGAGGAACGAGGAACCCACGGACCATCACAAACGCGAATGCGCTGCGTAGCAGCGTAACACCGCACGCGACATCCGGCATTGTGGCGCCGCTACGCGGCTCATTGAGACAACGATCCGTGGGTTCCTCGAAGACTCGTCACCCACGGCTATTGTTGTTGCGGACGCTGCGCGTCCTCCAATCGGATGATTTGTCCGGAAAGTTTTATACCAGCGCGCCGCCGCAGCTCGAGCCCGCGCCCGCCGTGCAGCCGAAGCAGTGATCCGCCGTGCGAATTGGCAACGCGCCGAACGACTCCGGAGTGATGTCCCAAAGGAACAGCGGCGTTCCATTCGCGAGCTGCATGCCGAGTTGCTGATTGAAGTCGCAGTCATAAACCTCGCCGCGCCAGCCGACGGAAATCGTGTTGCGGCACATGAGACCTTCGGCCGCCGCCGGATTGAATGCCGCGATGAGCGTCGCCATGTATTCGTCGAGTTTCCCCTCGTGCCGCAGGCCGGAGGCGAAGCGCGCGATCGGCATATTCGTGATCGTGTAGAGGCGGTGAAAATGGATGCCGAAATGCGCCGCGAGTTCGCGTTTGTAATCGGCCTGCAACTCCGCCTGCTCGCCGGGGAGGAATGAGCCCACGGGATTGTACACGAGGTGCAGCGGCAGATCGTCGCGCAGGCCGTAGCCGAGGGAATTCAGCCGCTTCAGCGCGGTGATGCTCGCGTCGAAGACTCCATCCCCGCGCTGTGCATTCACATTTTCCGCCGTGTAACACGGCATGGACGCGACGATCTCCACACGATAATCGCGCAGAAATTCCGCGAGGCCCTCATAGCCCGCCTCGATCAGGATCGTGAGATTGCAGCGATTGATGACGTGCCGCCCCTGCCGCTTCAGCTCGCCGATGAGCCAGCGGAAATCCGGAATCATCTCCGGCGCACCGCCGGTGAGATCGACCGTCGCGATGTCCGTCGGCGCGAGCCATGCGAGGATGCGGTCGAGCGTGTCGCGCGTGATGATTTCCTTGCGCTTCGGTCCGGCGTTTACGTGGCAATGCGTGCAAGTCAGGTTGCACAGTTTGCCGACATTGATCTGCAGAATCTCCGGCTCCTGGCGCGTGAGCGCGAGTCCGTGCTCCGCGAGATGGGCTTCAAAGCGCGACACAATTCCTAGCAACATTGCCCCGGTTCGCAGCACACAGTGTCCGGCTCGGTGATCACACGATACTCCGCGCCCTTCGTCTCGCGCGGGTCGCGGCGCGCATCACGTCGACAGTCCATTGGCTGCGCGCTCTCGGCCAGCACTTCCTGCGACGGCTCGATCATCACGAACTGCCCGCGGTACGGCGGCTGCGAGTAGAGCCGGTAAGTCTTTTCGCACACCGCCGTGCGGCGTCCGCGGACGAGTCGGTGTCCGTCATCGTCGAGCACTTCCTTGAATGGCCCTTTGTAGATCACCGCCTGTTTGCGATCCATGCACGGGCCGTGCTTCCCCTTGAACGCCTGCACCGTCACCGAGCGAAACTCGATTCCCTCGACCGTCTGCCACGGTGCGTCGTCGAATTTCACCACCTCGATCCCGTGAAAGCCCGCATCCGCAAACGCACGCAGAAAGCCTTCCTCCGTGAGCGCGCCGGAGACGCATCCGCTCCAGAGTTCCGGATCGCGCTGGAGATGCGCGGGCACTTCCTCATCGCTCACGATGTCGGAAATCACCGCGCGCCCACCATCCCGCAGCACGCGGAAAATCTCGCGGAAGAGCTGCGGCTTGGCCGCAGGCTCCACGAGATTCAGCACGCAGTTCGAGACGACCACATCCACCGAATCATCCGCGACCAGCGGACGCTCGCGCCGGAGCCGCTGCACGAGCGCTTCGGTTTCGAGAAATGCGTTCGCGCCGTTGACGGGCCGCGCGCGGAGTTCGGAGTCGAGCGCATCGAGATCGAGCGCGAGGTCCTGGATGCGGCCCTTGCGAAACTCGACATTGGAAAAACCGATTCGTTCCGCGACGAGCGGCGCATTCCGGCGCGCGACTTCCAGCATCGCATCCGTCATATCCACGCCGATCACGCGACCCTCTGCGCCGACGATCTGCGCGGCAATGAACGCGATTTTCCCCGTGCCGCTGCCGAGATCGAGCACCGTCTCGCCGGGCTTCAGCCAGCGCGAAGGATCGCCGCAGCCGTAGTCCTTTTCTATGACCTCGCTCGGGATGACTTTCAGGTACCGTGCGTCATATTCGATCGGGCAGCAAAGCGCGGCTTCGGACTTCCCCGCAGCGCGGGCGTAGCGGTCACGGACCGCGGATTCGGGATCAGGATTCATTTTGGTTGGACTTTATACGTCGGAAAAAGGCGGCTAAGCTTACAAACAATCAAACAAATCTCCGCAGATATCCGTTCCCGGCGGGCAAACTTTTTCAAGAAAATCGCCTTCATGACGAAGAGTCTCCTCGCCGCGACAGATTCGCCATCTCAGCGCGGCAGTCATGCAGATTTCCTGCGTGCTTTTTCCGGCCAAGCGAGAATCACTTCGACCCTGCCGCTCCCCTTGAAAATAGATGCCGCTCTGGCGCTGTAAGGAATCCCTCACTCGCCCGACTCATCCTCACGCTTGCTACCTGATCCCGCCATGACTTCACCATTGAAAAATCACCCCATGAAAACCGCAACCCACACCCTGCTCCTCTGCGTCGTCGCGCTCGCCACCGCAGCGTTCAGCCGCGCGGCGGAACCTTGGGAGGTCGAATACGGGAGGCTCCTCGCACAATACGTGACGCCCGCTGGCACCGTGAAATACAAGGTGTGGAAAGCGAACGCGGCAGACTTGGCCTCGCTGCAAAAAATCACCGATCAAATCGGCGGCGGAGGACCCTCCGAGAAGTCACGCGACGGACGACTCGCCTTTCACATCAATGCCTACAACGCATGGATGCTCCGCACCGTTCTGGAGGCATATCCGATCAAATCCGTGCGGGACATCGCTCCTGATTTCGGAGTGTTTTCGCAGCCGCGCATCACCGTGGGTGGTAAGAAGGTGAGCCTGAATCATCTCGAAAAAAATGTAATGCTCCCGGAGTTTAAGGACTCGCGCATCCATGTGGCGATCAACTGCGCGAGCACGAGCTGCCCGCCGCTGCTGAATGTGCCTTTCACCGCCGCAAAGCTCGGCGCACAACTCGACGGACAGGCGAAGGCGTTTGCGAACGGCAGCGGCGCGCAGGTGTCGGGCAAAAAAGCGCAGCTCTCAAAAATCTTCGAATGGTACGCCGCGGATTTCAAAGCATCCGGTGACGCGATCGGCTTTCTCAACAAGTATCGCACCGAGGCGATTCCGAGTGGCGCGAAGCTCTCCTTCTCCGAATACGACTGGAGTCTGAATGATGCAAAGCAGTGACGCGAAACTCAGCGAATCAATTGCCTCTCTGCCAACTTCCATGTATCCAAAACACATTATGAAAACATTCCTCATGTTGCTCGGCATCTGTGCGATCTTTGCGGCAGCCAGCGCCTGCGTCCTCCCCGGAGCGAAGAAGGACAAAAAGTCCCCGGCTCAAAATTCCGCTCCCGCGGCCGAGTCCCGCCGCTAGTCCGCCTTTTGCATGACTCTCGCTCAGCAAGCTGCTGAGACCCGCGTGGCTCTCGCCACTGCCACGGCTCGGTTGAGCGAATCCATGCGCGGCCCGACGCAGTTCATGGGGCGGCAGATCGCTGGCTGTGGCGCGGTGATCGGGGTAATGCCGAAGTGCGATTTTTCCTGCACAGGCTGCTACCTCGGCGAGGATGCAAACAGGGCGCGGCCCCGTTCGGTGGAGGAGATCAAGCAGCAGTTGCGCGAAATCCGCGCGTGGCTCGGTCCCGTGGGCAATGTGCAGATCACCGACGGCGAAGTTTCACTCCGCAACGAGGGCGAGGTGATCAGTCTCATCCGGTATGCGCGGGAAATCGGGCTGGTGCCGATGCTGATGACGCATGGCGAAACTTTCCGCCGCAAGCCCGGCCTGCTCGAACGGCTCATGGTCGAGGGCGGCCTGTCTGAGATCAGCGTCCACATTGATACGACACAACGCGGACGGCGCGACCACTACGCCACGGCGCGCACCGAGCCCGAGCTTGATCCGTTGCGCGCCGAGTTTGCCGACATGATCCGCGAGGCCCGGCGGAAGACCGGGCGGCCACTCACGGCTGCTTCCACCGTGACCGTGACGCGGGAAAATCTCGACGGCGTCGCGGGCATCGTGCGTTTGTTTCTCACGCACGCCGACGCGTTCAAGATGGTGAGCTTTCAGCCGCTGGCGGAAGTTGGCCGGACGAATCCCGATCTGCGCGGAGTCGATCCCGACGAACTCTGGGCGCGAATCGCTGAGGGAAGCGGCGACCCGGACATTCGGCGCGGCGAAGGCTGGCTCGGCCATCCGGCTTGCACGCGCTTCGTGCAGGGCCTCGCCGTGAATCGCACCAAGGATCGCGGCCCGCGGCTCGTGCCGATTTTCCGCCGCGATCAGCCGGACGAGATGCGCACGCTGAACGAATACTTCGATCGCGCAGGCGGACTTTCCTTCCGGCTCGACACCACTTCGCAGGCGCTCCGGCGTCTTGCGGGCTTCGCCATGCGGCACGGAATGTTTGCGCTGACGCGGCTGCTGCCACAGTTGATCAAGCTGTGCTGGCGGGCGGGAACTTTGCGCGCGAATTATTTTTCGATCGTCAGCCACCACTTCATGAGCGCCGCCGAGATCGCCACACCGCTCGGGCAGGAGCGGATCGATGCGTGTGCGTTCCAAGTGCCCATCAATGGCGAACTCAAATCCATGTGCGCCGTGAACGCGCTGGGGCTGCGCGAGGAATTCTATCGCGCCGGAAAACCTGCGCTCGTCGAAGTGTGAACGCCTACGGCTTTTTCGCCGCCGCCGGCGCGATCACGACCACGCTCTGGGTGCGACTGCACCATCGGCAAATGGGCATCTCGGAGAATCAATTGTGGGCCGCGCTCTGGCTCATGATCGCGGGTGCGGTCGTCGGTGCGAAGGGATTGTTCGTCGCGCTCGGATGGCATCACTACGCCTCGGGCGAACTGCGTTTCTGGGCGGACTTCGGCGCGGGGTTTGTCTTCTTCGGCGGGCTGCTCGGTGCGCTGTTCGTCGGCGGCATGTTTGCCATCTGGCAAAGG
>JAYVRQ010000685.1:0-3339 GCA_043776145.1 Chthoniobacteraceae bacterium | reverse complement strand
AACCAAAACTGCCTCCAGCGAAGCCATGATCCTCATTCAAGCCTCCCGCATCATGCTCCGCAGACTCGCTAAATGACTTTTTACACAGTCTCTAAGACAAAAGGCGCGCGCTGATCGTTCGGCTTCGCCGCTTCGCCGCTTCGCCGCTTCGCCGCTTCGCCGCTTCGCCGCTTCGCCGCTTCGCCGCTTCGCCCGACGCCTGAACGCCGGGCCATTGTTCATGCCCGAACGGAGACTTCCGGCTGGTGGGGTAGGATTCACATCATTGGAATAAAGCGGGGGTGACGTTGGCAGCCGCAGCCGGTTCATGTCAACAAAACTTTGCGGCGATTTTGGCGCGCGGCGGCTGGTGAGCCGGGGGGGCGCCGCCCAATCCGACCCTTAATCCCGCTCAGGCGGCTCTGGACGATTGAAGCAAGCTGGGTGACATACGCCGTCCGCTTTTCGATGAAGACCACTCTCCGCGTATTCGCCTATGTCCGCCGCTATCCCTGGATGGCCGCGACCACGCTGCTCTGCGCGATCGTCACGACGATGACCGTCACCGTTTTTCCGAAGGTGACGCAACTCGTGCTGGATGATGTGCGGGCGGGACGCGGCGACCGGCTGCTCTCGCTCGTGCTGCTCGCCGCGGGCGCTTTTCTGGCGCGGGATTTTTTCAATGCGCTGCGGATCGTGCTGAACAACACCTTCGAGCAAAAGGTGATCTTCGATTTGCGCAGCGATCTTTACTCGCACATCCAGCAACTCCCGCTGACGTGGTTCGACAACCGTGCGACCGGCGACATCATGACGCGGCTGCTGGAAGATGTGACCAGCGTCGAGCGCGTGCTCATCGACGGCATCGAGCAGGGCATCGTCTCGCTGCTGCAAGTCATTGTGGTGATGACGATGCTCTTCATTTACGACGCGCGACTGACGTGGCTCGCGCTCGCGCCGGTGCCGTTTCTGATCGGCGGCGCGCTCGCCTACACGCTCACCGCGCATCGCCGCTACCGGCTGCAACGCAAGGCGTCATCGGCCATGAACGCGCTCCTGCACGACAATCTCGCGGGCATCCGGCAGATCAAAACCTACGTGCGCGAGCGCGAGGAACACGCGCGCTTCAACGGCGTGAGCCAGCAGCTTCGCGAGGCGACGCTGATCGTGATGCGCGTGTGGGCGATCTATAATCCGGCGATGAATTTCTTCGGCGCGTGCGGCGCGGTGCTCGTCATCGGCTTCGGGGGGAAGGCGGTGCTAGCGGGGGAAATGAGCGTGGGAAATTTCGTCGGGTTCCTGCTGCTCGTCGGCTATCTCTACGAGCCGATCGGGCGGCTGCATTCGCTCAATCAACTCATCCAGTCGGGCCGTGCGGCGGGCGAGCGTGTGTTCGAGATTCTCGATGAAAAAATCGAGCCGGGCCGCGTCGAATACGACGAGCCGGTGAAGATCGCGGGCGAGGTGCGTTTTCAAAAAGTGAGCTTCGCCTACGACGAGGCGATCCCGGTGCTGCACGAGATCACGCTCCACGCGCCGCCCGGCGAAACGATCGCGCTCGTGGGCCATACCGGCGCGGGAAAATCGACGCTCGTGAACATGCTCACGCGCTTCTACGAATTCGACTCGGGAGAAATCCTGATCGACGGCAAACCGCTCCGCGATTTTTCGCGCAGCGCACTGCGCAGCGCTGTGGGCATGGTCACGCAGGAGAGCTTTCTTTTTAACGGCTCGATCCGCGAAAATCTGCGCCTCGGCGATCCCGCCGCGACCGATGAAAAACTCCGCGCCGCGCTCGATGCGGCGAACGCCCGCGAATTCGTCGATCGGCTGCCGGATGGCCTGGATACAGTGGTTGGCGAGCGCGGTGTGAAATTGAGCGTGGGCGAAAAACAACGCGTCTCCATCGCCCGCGCACTGCTGAAAGACCCGCCGATCCTCGTGCTCGATGAGGCGACTTCGAGCGTGGACAACCAGACCGAACGGCTCATCCAGGAGGCGCTCGACCGCCTGATGGCACAGCGCACGAGCTTCGTCATCGCGCACCGCCTCACGACCGTGCGCCACGCCGATCAAATCCTCGTGATGGAACGCGGCCGCATCGTCGAACGCGGACGCCACGAGGAACTCCTCGCGCTCGGCGGCGTCTATGCGCGCCTGTGCGAGAGCGATCTCTTGCGAGGGGAAAGCGCGCAGCGGATTCCGGCAAGCGCACTCGTCACGAGTATCGGCTGAGGCGTCCCGCTCTCGCGAACTTCCTGCCTCGTCCCTGCTGAACTCGTGAGCGAAAGCCCGCCAGCCGCGAAGCGGCGCATCGTAAAAACCTGTCATTCTGAGCGCAGTTCCCTGCGGGCGAAGGCGGGAGGGAACGGAGTCGAAGAACCTCTCGCATCCCGCGGGCGGAGGCGGCGGGAGCGCGCGTGGAAGCTCCCCACCACCTCCGCCCGCGAATAGTCAGAGGTTCTTCGCTTCGCTCAGAATGACAGGTTTTTACGATGCGCCGCTTCGCCGCTGGCATCTTTCACTGACAGCGGTCCCATCCACCGTGACAGTTGCCGCTTGACCCTGCGGCGCGCCCCGGTGTTTCCTAACGCAGCCTGCCATCGGGGAATATGAAACCCATCGCCCAACTTCTCGCAATCCTCTCCCTCGCCGTCATCGTCACCGGCTGTGAGACCACCCGCAAAGACAGTTGCTGCGGAAGCTCGCGCTGCACGGACTCGCGCCCCCGGCAAAACAATCGAACTGCCGTCGAAAAAGTCGGCGGTGGCCTATTCTGGCTGGCCCAGTCCGCACTCGTCACCGCCGCGAACGACACCGCGCAGACCGAAGCGCCGTTCCCTCGCTGAAAAGTGCTCTTCTCTGCCGCGCAACCAGATAGTAACTTCTCTCCGTGATCTCAGGAGAATCTCACTCGTGCAGCTTGCGAGATCATTGTCCTCTACGAAGAGGAGGAATACCATTACGATAGCATCTCAACACCGCACCTATGAACGAGCAGCCAGAAGAAATGAAAAGCAGTCGAACGAAGAAGAAGAAACCGGCGCGAGGGAGACCAATTGGGAGCACTGCTTGGACCTTTCCGAAGAATACTCTGGAACAAGCACTTGAGATCCCGAAAGCCATTGAGCAACAGAATGCAGGCAATCCCATGCCTGCGGACATGCTCGTGAAGGCAGTCGGATTCAAACTACCGAATGACTGGCGTTTTCTCGATCTCCTTCGCTCCGCGAATCAGTATGGCCTTGTCGATGGCTCGGGTGCGACTGCCGTCGTCAGGCTCGAGCAGATTGGACAGGATGTTGTAGCACCTGGCTCTCCTCAGCAACGGCAGGCGGCGTTGCTAAGTGCCTTCCGAAA
>JAYVRQ010000684.1:0-11555 GCA_043776145.1 Chthoniobacteraceae bacterium | reverse complement strand
GGGGCCACCGGCTTCGCGCTCGCCCTCGCCTCCAGTCTCCACGCCGGCCACGCGCCCGCCTACGCACTGCGCGACGGCGCGGTCGGCTGCATCGTCGGGGCGCTACTTTTTCGCATCGTGCATCGCGCATTTCTCACAAGCCTCCTCACCTATCTCGACGCGCGTGCGGAAGCCCTGAAACAAACCCATCCCACGCCGCCGGACGCCGCGCCCCGCAAGCCCTGATTTCACCCATGTTCGCCGCCGCCCCTTTGCCAGCCAAGCGCGCCGCCCACGCCCTGCGCGCCTACCACTCCGAAGTCAACGAGGACGCACTCATCGATCGCCACCTGCCGCTTTTGAAAACCACGGTCGATCGGATGCGCATCTATCTGCCGCCGACGCTCGAGATGGACGACCTCTACAGCGTCGCCTTCACCGGTCTCGCCTCCGCCGCGCGCAAGTTCGATCCCGCGCAGGGCGTCCCCTTCGCCGCCTACGCCACGCTGCACATTCGCGGCGCGGTGCATGATGAACTCCGGCGCATGGACTGGACGCCGCGCACCATCCGCGACAAGGCGAAGAAACTCACCGACACCCTCTCCGCACTTGAACAACGTCTAGGTCGCCCCGCGCTCGACGAGGAAGTATGCGACGAACTCGCGCTCGACCGCGACGCATACGAGGAGCTGCTCGACGAGATCAAACCCGTGAGCTTTCTCCCGCTCGATGGCGAGGCGTTCAGCGACGACACCGAAAGCATCGCGCTGCACGAAGTCATCGCCGACGACACGCAGACCACGGGCAGCGATGATCTGCAAAAAAAGGAACTGCTGCAACTCGTCGCGAGCCAGCTGCAAAAGCTGCCCGACATGCAAAAGAAAGTGCTCGCGATGTATTACCTCGAAGGAATGCGCCTCGCGGAAATCGCAGCCGTCTTCGGCGTCACCGAAGGCCGCATCTCGCAGATCAACACGCAGGCGGTGCTAAGTCTGCGGGCGTTCATCAAGCGGCAGGATTCGAGCGGGTGCGCGACGGCGTGCTCCGGGTAGCACGCCCGGCTCGCCCGCCCTCCACCTCCCCGCTTGTCCCTTCCGCCTCCTCGGTCCCGCGTGCTGGTGGAGCCTGCCCTGAGCCGCGAAGGGGCGTCCCGCCTTCGCGGACTTCCCCGACGCATCGTTTCGGAAGACGCGCAAGCTCTCCGCATCGACGCGGGCGGCTGCCCTCGCCGCGGTGCATCGTAAAAAACCTGTCATCCTGAGCTTACGAAGGATCTCTGATTTTTCGCGGGCGGAGGCGGCGCGGAGCTTCCACGCGTCAGGCTCCGCACCACCTCCGCCCGTAGATTCACGGGGGCGAAACCGTTGTGCTACTCGAGAGCAAATCGCTCTGGCGAATAAACGTATCCTTGGCACTCCCAAACCCACTGCCGGCACTGTCGCGTGAGCTTGAGCTGTTTGATCGGGTCGTGTATGAACGCGACTTCCAGGTGATCGCTCGTCTGGCACACTATCGCGAGCCGGTATGCCTTGCCCTTCTGCCTTGCGACAACCTCTTCGTTACCCGTCAACGTGAATGGCTGCCCTGGGTAGTCGATCGCTTTGACTTCAACACAGGCTTCCTTGCCTTCCTCAGTCACTCCTTCGATGTCGTAGCCAATATTCTGCCGGCTAACGTCTTCAACTTTCCACCCTCGTGCAGTGAGCAGAGATAGGACTTGTTCCTCGGCAGCGCGCCATCGCTTCAAACTGATTTGCTGCGTGTTGTGCGTCAAACTTGGTTGAAGACTTTGGCTGGCTGATCCCAGTAGTTCCTTGATTGGAATGAGCCCTGCAGCCGTGCCTGAGTCGGACATTGTTATTAGCAATCGTTGAAGCTCAACGCTGCTGCTGGCCTTCTCGGCAACCTTCTCAACGAACTCATTAGCGAGCGGCTTCCTTGTTCGGTTGGCTTCTTCCAATGAAACAACGCTGTCGCCGATCTGCCAGAGCTTCCATGCTGGATTTAGGGCGGAAGCTTCAATTTGCTTGGTCGAATGGAGCGTTGCGAGGTGCGCCAGGGTTTCCACCGCTCCGCCGACCGTTGGTGAAACGCTTTCCAAAGCCGGGGCGATGCTATGGAAAGTCGCCTCTTTCGCACCCAAAAACTTGAGAAACCCATTGAAACCTTCGATTCCGTCATACCTTCGAGGGAGCGCGGCGATGCCAGCTTGCTCAGCCAATTTTTCAAAATCCACAGCATTGAGCCATGATGGTCGGCATAAAACATTGGCGAAGAAACCCGTGGCTGCACGCTTGATGGCCGAATACAAATCCGTTTTGAACGAGCGCCGTTGAAATCCCGCTATTCGCGGATCGGATAGTGGAACTAGCGCAACCATCAAATGAGGGTCGCCTGAGCCAGTGAGACATTCGCGAATCAGTTCTACGATGAATCGGGCCGCAGTTTCGATTCCTTCGGCTGTGCGTTTATCCAGCACGATGCGGGTGCGGGATGGATCTGTGCTGATGTCGCCATTGAGCTTGAAAGGGAAGCCGGTGGACTCATGGGTCGGCAAAAATGCGTGGACTACAGCGCGGCCTTCATCTAGGCGGACGATACCCGTTTCATCGTGAATAAACCCGAGAGCAACTGCATCCTGCTCAAAAATGCTCCATTGAGCAACCCCTTGTGAACTTGCCAAGCGGAGTGATCGGATGCGGGGATTGCTGGTGTCCCGTTCAATCGTAATGATCGTTTCAACTTCCACGTTGAGTTCCACCTTCCGAACGTTCCGCAAAAACAGGAGTGAAGTTGGATCAAAGGCTGCGAACTCTGCTTCAATGCTTGTAGCAATCAGACCTGCGAAAACGAAGATGGTTGTGAAACCTTCATCCACCATCCTTTCCGCGGCCTCCGCGAATTCCGACCGATCCGCCGATTCCAAGGGGTGAGGAATGCGTATGAGAGGAACGCGGGTTGCCTGCGGGATTTCCCTTGCCGTCCGTTCGCGACAAAATGTTGCCTGCAACTCCCCACTCAGGACATGAACCGTCTCTGCAAATCCCACAACCGACTTAAATCCTATCCCGCGATAGCCAATGCTGCTGCCGCGGTGCTTTGATGAGGCAGCGCTCCGGCAAAGACTCTCAAACTCTGCTTCCGTAAAGCTGTGACCGTCGTTGGCGACAAGGAAAAAATCTCCAAACCGTCGGATTGTGAACCGCGAGGCCCCGGCGTCGTCGGCGTTTTGGAGAAGTTCTACAAATGACCGAGCATCGTAGCTTTCAGCAACGTAGCTTTCCAAGCCCGCCAAATCTGAGAGAAGCACGGGCGATTTTCGCGCTTCGTCGAGCAGTAACTGGCGAACATACGTTAGCATATTCTATCACCCCGGCTTCGGATACACACGAATCTTCGAGATTTTCAATTTCGGAACCTCAAAGCGATTGTAACTCTCAAATGTTTCAAAGCCGAAAAACTTCTCAGGATCGAAAGAATTGTCGCTGTGACCAACCAGTCGCCCCGCGGCATCGTAAACGTCAACAACCACGCTGATTCTTTGCTCAATTATGTTTCCTTCTCTTGGGTAAAGTTCTCCGCGTAACTTAACATAGCTGGTTGGGGGTGTATAGTTCTTATCCCAGTCGGCAAACAACGCTTCCAGACGAACTCCCATTCGCTCTTCAAAAGCCTCCAATCGCTCAATGAGATGGGTGCAGTCCATTTACTAGGAGCGAATTCCTTCGTTCAGTTTCCAGATAATCAATGCAATCTCCTTTAGTTCTGCGTCTGAAACATCGTCCCACTCTCCATTTACAACCCGTTTTGTGATGCAGTCGATTCTCCCGAATTCTTCTTCAAATCCGTTTCGGTAGGATGCGTCCAGCAGAACGGCACATGCCTCTGGCACCCGTGCTCGGAGTTTTCCAGAGTCGAGGGCAAGCTCATAGAGGGCAAGTCCAATTTTTTCCTTTGTGTAATGAATATCCATCGGATCGGATGCACCCGAACTAGCGCTAAGGAGAATTAAACTTAGTTCTTAGGGTCGCGAATCGCTTCTGCTCCCTATCAGCGGCGTCACGCACTAGCAATGACTTCTGATCGTCAAGGAACTCCCCAATGACATCATATATGCAATCTTGAAACAGAAATAACGTCCCTCGAACGCGCTTCTTTAGAACGTTTTCGTAATCGTATGGTGAAGATGGAAAGAGAAGTGGTTCCGAACGTGAACGCGCCCAAAGGTCGGTATTCTTGAGAAGACTATCCGCCCAATTTACGACATAGGGAGAGCCTTCCATTTCCAGCAAGTCCTGCTCGTCGAGTTCTTCGGAATAATCTGGCGTTTTTGGTAATGCTCTCGCACGAGCATGCTCAATATCTGCCCGAGCGATGGGAGTGAGTTTCAATGGTTTCATGGAATAGGGCAAGGCACATTCGCGCAATTTCAAAAAGTCCCTCTATTGTCAACAGAGAAATCGACCAGAGGCTGCCTTCACGAAATTTCGCATAGTTTGGTGTGTGGGAGCGGGGTCTGTGAATCGTGCTCTTTTGCTTCGACACAAATGTTGAGTCGTTCGGCTAGCTGACAAATGTTCAACCTTTACAGACGGCCCCTGCTTTTCCGTTTTCACCGTTTCCCGTGATTCCATTCATCATTCCAGCGCATAACGAGGAGGCTTGGATTGGCCGCGGCCTTTTCGCCATTCGCTGCGCGATGGCCCCGGCCCCCGCCGCGCAAGAGGTGATCCTGGCTGACGCTGCTTTCACCGATGCCCCGAACCGTCGCCGGCCCACACGCTTGATGCTCTGATGGACCTGATCGCGGGGACGCCAACGGCGCAGGGGGCGACTTCCGCGCTGGTGTCGGTGACGAATGCGAATGGGACGGGGAGCAGGCAGGTGGATTGACTCGTTCCCAAGTTGCACTTGGAAACGCACGTTTCCCCGAAGCTGTGCTTCGTCCCTGCTCCGTCCCCGAAGTGAAACTTCGCCAACAGGGTCATTCCCAAGTGGAACTTGGGAACGAGACTCCGATGAACCTGCAACTTGGGAACGAGGCTCCAACGAGCCGCAAACTTACTTTGCCGGAGGCGGTGGTGTAGGCGAGCCGTTGGGGTCGGGGTTATCCCCAGCGCTGGCACCGCCGCGGGGCGGGAATTCATCGAGCAGGTAGCGGTGGCGGGCTTCGACCACGGTTTCATCCTTGTCGGCGCGCGTGCTGGGAAAGGCGAGGCGGGCGGCGTTTTGCACGGTGAGGCAGCTTTTGTAGAGGGCGTTGGCGGCGAGGTTGCGCGCGACGGTGAGACCCTGCTTGCGATCCTTGGCGGCTTCCTGGGTGTCGTCGCCACCATTGAGGAGGGTGATGGTCTGGCCGAGCAGCGTGGTGTCCTCGGCGATCCAGCCGTGGCCGGCCAGGGCGGTGGCGTGGGCGGCGCAGGCGGCGTGGATTTTGCCGGCGCGCTCGAGTTCGCTGGCGAAATCCTGCGGGTCGTGGATGCCGACTTGGAATTCGCCGCGGAGGCGGGCGTCGTTTGTGGGAAAGGCGAGGCTGGCAGTGCGGCGGGCGCTGGCGGTGAGGCGTTCGAGTTCGGTGAAGGCGGTGGCCTGCTCCTGGGTCAGCTCGCCGATGCCGCCGATGGCGGTGCTCTGGTCGGTGCCGCCTTTTTCGACGCGGGCGATCTGCGTCTCGAAGCCGGGGGCGAAGGCGATGGCGGGCTGGGCGGCGGCGGGGGCGTTCTTTTTGAGGCGGTTGGCGACGGGCGGGCCGAAGCTGGTGTCGGCGAGCGCGCCGAGCAGGCGCTTGGAATCGCGGATGAGAGTGCTGACCGGAAAATCGAAGGAGCGTGGTGTGGACATAAATTTTTGTGTTTGAAAAGGATGAATGCAGAGAGCGGGCCACGCGCGGTGAATTGTTTGGAGGCAAACGCAATTTGTTCGCTCGCGGACGCCGGCGGTGATGTGGCGGACGGCGACTGTTCCGGGGCTGCCGGGAGTGGTGAATGAAACTCCGCCCGCAGTGAATGAGTGAACGGAGACTGTCCGATGGCCGCCGCCGCCTGTTTGCTCTTGAACGCCATCAGTTTTCCCGCAACCGCCTCCAGTTTTTCCGCAACCGCTGATAGTTTTCCCGCAAACGGCGGCTGTTCCCGGATACCCACCGCCTGTTTCTGGCAAGCAGCAGCCGTTGTCCGTTTGGCCGGGCACCGGTGCCGGACGCAGCCGTCTATAAAAAGGGGCTGGAGAGATCGCTTCCTGAGACGGTCTCAAGTTGAACGGTTTTTTGAAAGTTTGGAGTCCGCGTCGGGCGTGGCACCGCGGCTGCTATGCGCAGGGTGTGAGCAAATCTTGCCTGTCCCAAAATCTTCTTGAAGAAGGACTGTGCCATCACAAGGCGGGTCGCTTGGAGAAGGCGGCAAAAAATTACCGGCAAATACTGTCGGAGAATCCGCGTCAGCCGAGTGCGCTGCATCTTCTTGGAGTCATCGCGCAGGGCATCGGGCAGTTGGATGAAGCGGTGGAACTCATCAGCGAGTCGCTCCGCATCGACCCGAACAATGTCTCCGCGATCAACAACCTCGCGGGTGTGCTCAAGGATCAGGCGCGCTACGAGGACGCCGCCGGATTTTACGAAGCGGCCATCGAGGCGAATCCGAATGCGGCTTACATCCACAGCAATCTCGGAAACGTGCTGCAACAAATGGGTCGTCTCGAAGACGCTGCGGCCTGCCATCGTCGCGCGATTGAGCTGGAACCGGAGAGTTTCGCCGCGCATTGCAATCTCGGCGCGGTGCTCAAGGAGCAGGGCCGGCTCGCGGAGGCGATGCAATGCTACCGCACCGCGCTCGCGCTGAATCCGCGGGCGCACGAGGCGCATGTGAATCTCGGCGTGGTGCTGAAAGAGCAGGCGAAATTTGCGGAAGCTGAGCAATGTTTCCTGCGCGCGCTGGCGATCCAGCCGGAGTCCGATGCCGCGCTGACAAATCTTGGCGCGACCTTGAAGGAGCAAGGCCGACTGCCGGAAGCCATCGGTGCGCTGCGGCTGGCGTTGCAGATCAATCCGCGCTCGCACTTTGCGCTGCTGAATCTTGGCAACGCTCTCAAAGACTCGGGCGTTTTCGTGGAAGCCAGCGAATGCCTCCGGCACGTCGTGGCTCTCAAGCCCAACTGGCATCTCGCGCATAGCAATCTCGGCACCGTCTATAACCAACTCGGTCAGTCCCATCTTGCGGCGGAGTGCTTCCGCCGCGCGCTCGAACTCAAGCCCGACTACCACCCGGCGCACAGCAATCTCCTCTTCACGCTGAACTACCTGCCCGGCACGGATCGCGCCCAACTTTTTGCCGAGCATCGCCGTTTCGACACGCAGCATTGCCAGAGCTTTCGCGATCTCATTTCGCTGCATCAAAACACCGCCGACCCAGAACGCAGGCTGCGCGTCGGCTTTGTCTCCGGCGATTTTCGGGAACACTCCGTCGCGCACTTTATCGCGCCGGTCTTCGCGCGACACGACGCCGCTGCGTTCGAGTTTTTCTGCTACGCGAATCAAAACGTGAACGACGGGATTACTGCCCGCCTCCGCGAAAGCGTCGAGCACTGGCGTGAAGTCGCGGGCCTTTCGGATGAAGAACTCGCCGACGCCATCCGCCGCGACCGCATCGACATTCTCGTCGATCTCTCCGGCCACACCGCGCGCAATCGCCTCCTCGTCTTCGCCCGCAAACCCGCGCCCATCCAAGTCTCGATGATCGGCTACATGCAGACCACCGGCCTCAGTGCGATGGACTATCGCATCACCGACAACCGGCTCGATCAGGTGGGCATGACGGAAGCCTTCAACACCGAAAAGCTCATCCGCCTGCTGTCTGGTGCGGCAACTCTGCAACCACCCGCTGAGTGCCCCGAGGTGAATGAACTACCCGCGCTCAAAAGCGGTCGCGTGACTTTTGCCTCCTTCAACAACCTCGCGAAAGTCACCCCCGAGGCACTAGCCGCCTGGGCGCGCATTCTGCAAGCCATGCCTGCTTCACGCCTCCTCGTTGTCGGACGCGGGGGAAACTCTGTGGTGAATACGCTGGGCGAGCATGGCATCGCCGCGAATCGCATCGAAATGCTCGAACGCCAACCCATGCACGACTACCTCGTCCTGCATCATCGCGTCGATTTCCTACTCGATACCTTTCCCTACTGCGGCGGCACCACCACGCTATTAGCCATGTGGATGGGTGTCCCTTTCATCACCCTCGCTGGTAAGACACCCACCAGTCGCACGAGCGCCGGGTTGCTCGATGGTGTCGGGTTGAGCAACGAACTTATCGCCGAAACCGAGGCGGAGTATGTCGAGAAAGCCATCCGCGCCGTCTCGAATCTCCCGCAACTCGCCGAATGGCGGGCAAGCCTGCGGTCCCGCCTCGCGCCTTTGCTGGACAGCGGCGCGGGTTATGTCCGCGAACTCGAATTTCAATTCCGCGCCATCTGGCGGGAATGGTGCGCCAACTCCTCAAAATGAAAACCCTCATCCCCGCTGACTGCTTCACCGATCCCGCGATTTTCACCCGCGAGCAATCCGTCTTCGGCCAGGGTCTCTGGCAATTCGTCGGCACGACAGTCGAACTCCACGACCACAATGATTTCGTGCGACGTGACATCGGTGGCATCCCGGTGGTGATCCAAAACTTTCACGGCAAACTTCGCGCCTTTCACAACGTCTGCTCACACCGTTTCGCACCCATCCAGACTGAGGATTGCGGCAATCGCAAACTAACCTGCGCCTACCACGGCTGGACCTATGACCAAGACGGCGTGCCGCTCGGCGTGCCGCACAATGACGAATGGTATGGCCTCGATCGTGCCAAGAAGCAGTGCCTGGCACTTAGACAGTTTCAGCTAGAACAATGCGGCAAGTTCGTCTTTGTAAAGATCGAGCGCGGTGGTCCCACGCTGTGCGAATTCCTCGGCGATTGGTTCGAGTTTTTCGAGAAGATGGGCAACAGCTTTGGCTCGAGCCTTTTTAAGACGGAACTCGACGCTAAGTGTAACTGGAAGCTGCTCGTCGAAAATGGATTCGATGACACCCATGTCGAATTCGTCCACCCTCAAACGCTGGGCCTCGTGGAATTCACCGAGTTCGAGTGGAAGGGCGATGCCCGGCACTCAGCGGACGTGCTCTTGCAAGACGACGGGACTTCGCCCGAGAGCTTCGGCGTCCCACGGCTCAATCACGCCCTGCGCCACTCCGCCGCCTTCATCGACATGACGGACCGGCAGGTGGCTTCGTTTGAATCCTTCTACGAACCACTCTTTCCGCAGCGATCCTTCCGCACGCGACAGTATCTGCACGTCAATCTCTTCCCAAATATCATCATCACTTCTCTGATGGGTTATTACTACATCCTCCTGAATTTCGAGCCAAAGAGCGTGTCCGAGACTGTCGTTCACTTCTACGTCCTGCCGACCCAGCGGCCCGACGATGCTCCGCCACTGCCGCACGACTTTCTGCATCATCTCGGGCTGGCCTCACTCAGCACCTACACGGAAGACATCGCCATGCAGGAAAAGCTGCAAAGCACCGGGCCATCCGTCGAGCGTCCGGGCATCTTTGGAATGCGAGAGGATAAGATGAAAGCCTTTGAAGCCGCCTATCTCTGCGCAATGGGCATGAACCTCGTCATGGCTGCCTGACATGAAAAACAAACTCATCGTCTTCGGCATCGCGAAGCACGCCGAGCTAGTGGCGGAACTCGCGCGTTCGCTGCCGGAGTTTGAATTCGTCGGGTTCACCGCGAATCGACGCTTTATCACGGCGGACCGGATCGGAGACTACCCACTGCATCCTTTTGAAGAGTTAGCCGAACGCTGGAATCCTGCCGAACACTCGGTGCATGTCGCGCTGGAGTATTCGCGCCAGAGCGCGGATCGCGCACGCCTCGTAGGCGAGGCCGACCAGCTTGGCTACAGCATCGCCAGCCTCATCCATCCGAGCGCCATCATTGCGCCATCGGCAGTCATTGGACGGCACGCGCTGATTTGTGAGAGCGTCATCATTCAGTCTTGCGCGGAGATCGGCGCGAATGTCGCCATCCACGCGGGCAGCCTAATCGGCGCATCGGTAGAGATTGCGGATAACGTCCACATCGGCACCCGCGCCACCATCGAGCGCCACAGCCGCATCGCGCAGAACTGCACGATCGGCAGCGGCAGCACCATCGCCGAAGGGCGTTCCGTCGCCGCACAATGCACACTGCAACCACGCTCCATCATCACCGCCAATGTCGAAGTCGGCACGCTGACCCATCCGCTGATGACCCGTCCCGGTCGCATCGTCGATAAATCCTGTTCCAGAGTCCCAGCCATCATATGAGCACCCGCCCCATGTCCCCGCCGCTCCTGAGCGACTTCACGACGAATCGACTGCGCGACCGCTTTCTCGCAACCGCCGCCGAGGCCAGCGCCGATTCCCTCGCCTTTCTGCCGGACTGGTGCCGCGCGTTAGGCGCTGCGCGCAAAACGCAAACACCCATCATCTGCTGCGGTGCAAACTCACTAGGCTGGTTTTTTCTCCAAGCCGCGTCGCACCTGCAAATCATCGCCTTGGTGGATGACTTCAAGAAGGGACAGGACTACTGCGGCCACACCTGCATTGGCACGGAGGAATTCATCGCGCTCGCGAAAAAGACGCCGGGCGCAATCTGCGTGAATCTCGCGCAGTGGGATCGCGGAGTTCGCTTCTTCGACAATCTTGGACGCCGCTTTAATCTGCGGATGCTGAACTTCGGCCAGGCTGTGCGCTTCTTCGACTGCGAGCGCATGGACTTCCGGCTCGCCGACTGGCGACCTGCCATCATGTCGCGTCGAGAGGAATTTCTCAGACTCGAAGACGTGCTTTGCGACGAGCTATCCAAGCAAACGCTCTACGCCGTCCTTACCCATCATCTGGATAACAACCGCGAGCATCTCCTTGGTATCAATCGCGCCTACGACGCGCACTACTTTCGCTCAGGATTGTTCGAGCTTCGCCTGGATGAAATCTTTGTCGATTGCGGAGCGGCGGTGGGCGAGACGGTCGATCACTTCCTCGAAATGACGGAGGAAACCTTCAAGCATCTCTATGCTTTCGAGCCCGACCAATCGAACTTCCAACAACTGAGCGAACGTATCGAACGCTATCGCAATCGACCCTTTCACAAGGACATCTCCCTTCTGCAAAAAGCCACGGGCGACAAGGATTGCACCGTCGCCTTCGAGCATGGCGGCGGGGAAGGCTCCCGCGTCATCGAGAGCGCTGCAGAAAGTGGAATGCAAATGGTGCGCCTCGATTCCGAACTGCCGGAGGGCGCGACGTTCTTGAAACTCGATGTCGAAGGTCATGAACTCGCCGCGCTGCACGGAGCCGAGAAAACTATTCGCGAGTGCAAGCCGCGCATCGCCGTTTGCGTTTACCATCGCGACGACGATCTGCTCACCATCCCGACTTATCTCAAGTCGCTCAACCCCGGCTACCAGATCGGCCTCCGCCACTGCAACCAAGTGCGCTTCGACACCATCTGCTTTGCCTTTTAACGAATGAAGCCGCTCATCGAGCCACGCGACTACAC
>JAYVRQ010000683.1:0-3354 GCA_043776145.1 Chthoniobacteraceae bacterium | reverse complement strand
CACGACGTCCGGTCACTGTCTTCTTTGATCTTCTTGCCATTCACCATAACTAACAAACGCGATAAGCCATGTGAAGCTGTTTTGGAGGGCTCAGTAAGATAGACGCCAACGGTGTCCGCGAGCTTATCCACAAAGCGCTTGTCGCGAGACAGCTTGAAGGTGCGGCGTAGATGCGTCTTGAGGCCGTGGAGTTTCCAAATGCGCTGCACGCGTGAGGTGCGATCAGTTTGGTTGCTTTGGTTTTGCGGCCATCGGGCCGCAGTTCGAGAAGTGGTGAATCACCCGGAAACGAAGAGCCTTACTCGCTTTGCGGCGGGCAGGGTTCTCGAAAGTTCGATAATCTGTATGAGAGTTAGAACTACCCGCCTGCCTCATTGGTAAAGTCTTCGCCTGCTATTGCGCTCGTGCAATCTGCCAGGGTCGGCCGCGTATTTCTTCCGTCGGTGCCGAGCCCCAAACCGGGTTTGCCAATACGGAGCGACACATCCGCGCAACGCAACCAGTCAGTCGCTTGCGAATATTTTGGATATGGTCTTAGTAAGTTCATTGGTAATGAAGGTGGAGTTTGATGTTTCGTGGGTCGCAGATCAGTCAGTCAGAAAGTTTGGAAGGCTTCTTGATCTCTATGAATTAAGGTTGAGCAACAAACACCGGAGGTTTTTTGTGTTGTCCCGGAGTAATTCCATAAGCATGTCGCGCGGTTATCCGTTTCAATCCCGCCCGCCGATTCGTCTTTGCACGGCTGCGGACATCTGTGGGTGTTGCAGGCTGGATTGAAGATGGCGGCTTGTCCGTCGGGGGTCCGAAAAAGTGGATTGATTCGACAAAGGGAGGCTTCGACTTCCAACTGGCGCGCACGCGACCAACGGGATTGGTGAGGCAATCGTGACGTTTCGTAGCCTTAGGGCGACGCGTTGAGCGATCACGGGCGGCGGAGTTTCTTCAGCCGAAACTCGCAGAGACGGGAAAAGGGGGGGCGAGAAATTCGTGGGCTGCAGTTTGACACTCTGAGCGCTGCCCTCTATTCGTAGGCCCACAAATTCATGGCCTTAAGCTGTCGAATCATTCTTTCGGATCGCGCTGCATTCCAGCGCGGTTTCTCGATGGGAGCGCCTCAAGGCTGGGCGACCGATATTCGTAGCGTCCGCCGCGTTGCTGGGCGGCGTTTCCTTCCCCGGTCCGCGTTTTGAAAGCGCGCACATTTGCAGAGATGGCCTGAGTGGCCGCTCAGCATTTTTTTCCCAACCACAACCACACCATGTACACCGATACCGCCCACGTTGACCCTCCCACCGACGCCGCCGCCTCGGATGAAGCCTTGATCCCAGCATCCCGGGATCATCGCCAGCTCCGCAGCGACGAATTCTGGCGCGCGCTGCCTGGATACGCGCAAGTCACCGCCGCCGAATTCCGCTCGCATCAGTTCCAGCAGAAACACACCGTCACCAACGCGCGTCAGCTCCGGAAAACTTTGGGGAATCTTGTTCCGGAGTCCTTTTTCACTGATCTTGAGGCCGGGCTTGGTCACGCTCCGATGGCGCTGCGCATCTCGCCTTATCTCCTCGCGCTCGTCGATTGGTCGGAGCCGGTCGCCGATCCCATTCGCACGCAATTTCTCCCGCTCCGCTCGCAGCAATTACCCGATCACCCGATGCTGCGTTTCGATTCCCTGAACGAACGCGAAGACGCTCCGGTGCCCGGACTCACGCATCGCTATCCTGACAAGGCGCTCTTTCTCCCGCTCGATTCTTGTCCCGTTTATTGCCGCTTTTGCACGCGCAGCTACGCCATCGGCGGCGACACCGAGCTTGTAGAAAAGCTGCGCCTCTCCGCCAATCTCGCGCGCTGGGAGCAGGCGTTCGCCTACATTGCCAGCAAGCCGCAACTCGAAGACATCGTGATCAGCGGCGGCGATGTGTACAATTTGAAGGCCGATCACATTGAACTCATCGGCCGCCGCCTGCTCGGGATGCCGAATATCCGCCGCATTCGCTATGCGACGAAAGGGCTCTGCGTGCTGCCGCAAAAAATTCTTACCGACGATCCGTGGGTCGATGCGCTCACGCGAGTCGTCGAACTCGGACGCACGCTGCACAAAGATGTGGTCGTCCACACGCACTTCAATCACCCGAACGAAATCACCGCGATCACGCAGGACGCCATGGATAAGCTCGTCGAGCGCGGCATCCATGTGCGCTGCCAGACGGTGCTCCAGCGCGGTGTGAATGACGCGCCTGCCATGATGCAGTTGCTCGTCCGGCGGCTGAGCTACGTGAATATTCACCCTTACTACGTTTACACGCACGACATGGTGCCCGGTGTCGAAGATCTGCGCACCCCGCTGCACGTCGCGCAGGATTTGGAGAAGCGCGTGCGCGGCGCGACCGCGGGCTTTAATACGCCGCACTTCGTCGTCGATGCGCCCGGCGGAGGTGGCAAACGCGATGTGCACAGCGCCGAGCGTTACGATCGAGAAACCGGCGTTGCCGTATTCACGAGCCCGAGCGTGAAGCCGGGGAAAAAGTTTCTCTACTTCGATCCCGTTTCATCGCTGGACGCCCCTGCGCAATGGCGTTGGACCGTGCCCGCCGAACGCCGTGCCATGATCGACGAAGCGCTCGCCTGACTACTCCCGCAACGCGGTAGCCACCGCGCGCATGCTGCGCTTTCCGAGAATCAGCGACGGATGCGCGAGACCGACGATGCGGACATTGCGCGCCTGCGCCATCACCGAGCTGCGCGCTGGGAGAATGATGAGATCGAGCGGATTGTACACGGACGTGAATTTCACCCGCGAGAGCTGGTCGTCGTTCTGAGCGAGTTCGCGCAGGAAAGCGCTTTGGCGGCGCATCTGGACGCCACCCAGGCCGCCATTCAAGCGGGCGAGTACTGTGCCGTGATGGGGTGCGGCGAGGGAGACAAAGCGATCGACGCGCTCCACGCCGCCGAGCCGCTGGAGGAAGTAGCGGCTCACGAGCCCGCCCATGCTGAAGCCGACGAGATCAAACTTTTTTCCCGGCACGACGCGATCGGTGTATTCGGCGAGTTGTTGGGCCAGCGCTTCGAGGCCGGATTGTCCGCCATTTGGCGTGAGATCGGGCGTGAATACCTGCCAGCCGCCGAGACGGAGGTAGTGGGCGAGGCGCGTCAGTTCGCGCGAGTCGGAGAAGATGCCGTGAACGAGCACGACGGGATTGCGATCCGGGGCGGGCGGCGGCACGTGGCCGCCATCCATCGTGGCGAGCATGGAACTGAGCAGTGCGGCGGCGATCATGGCGGCGAAGGTAGCGCACGATTGCGGTAGTGGCGAACCTCGAAGTCCGCGGTGCGCAGCGGCACGTCCACTTGCTCGAA
>JAYVRQ010000682.1:0-11578 GCA_043776145.1 Chthoniobacteraceae bacterium | reverse complement strand
CAAAACTGCCTCCAGCGAAGCCATGATCCTCATTCAAGCCTCCCGCATCATGCTCCGCAGACTCGCTAAATGACTTTTTACACAGTCTCTAAGACCCTTGCCTATTTCGCGGGCAAGCCAATTTCGGTCCTCAAACCTCGATTCCCGCTTTTCAATAAACCAGCTTGTTCAGCGGATACTCGATGATCCCCTCCGCGCCGAGGCTCTTCAGCATCGGGATCATTTCGCGCACGATCTTTTGGTCGATGATCGTCTCGACCGCGACCCATTCGCGATTCACGAGGTGCGACACCGTTGGGTTGCGCAGTGCGGGCAGCACGCGGAGCAACTCGGCGAGTCTGGCCTCGGGGAGATTCATTTTTAGTCCCACCTTGTCGCGCGCGGCGTGCGCGCCGTTGAGCAGCAGCACGATCGTTTCGATTTTTGCGCGCTTCCACGGATCGTTCATCGCGTCCTTGTTCGCGATGAATTGCGGGGACGATTCCATGATCGTTTCGAGAATGCGCAGTTTGTTGGCGCGCAGCGAGGAGCCGGTCTCGGTCACATCCACGATGGCATCCACGAGGTCGGGCACTTTCACCTCCGTCGCTCCCCACGAAAACTCGACCTCCGCCGTGACGCCATGCTGCGCGAGGTAGCGGCGCGTTAAATCCACCGCTTCCGTCGCGATCACCTTCCCCTGCAAATCGCGCACGGTCTGAATCGGCGAATCCTCCGGCACGGCGATGACCCAGCGCGTGGGCTGCGCGCTGACTTTGGAAAAAGTCATCTCCGAAAGCACCGCCACATCGGAGTCGTTGTTCGCGATCCAGTCCTTCCCCGTCAGCCCGCAATCGAGAAAGCCGTGCTCGACGTAACGCGAAATTTCCTGCGCGCGCAGCAGGCGCACGGTGAGTTCGGGATCGTCGATGGCGGGCCGGTACGAGCGGCTCGCGCCGGAGATGGCGAATCCGGCTTTGGCAAAGAGGGCGAAGGTGGGCTCCTGAAGACTGCCCGAAGGCAGCCCGATGCGGAGGACGCGGGGTGCGGTTTCCATGGAAAAAGGAGCGCGAAGCTAGGCGCGTGCAGTTTCCGGCGCGAGGGAAAAAACGCGCGCTACGGTTTCTTCTCTTCCTTCGTGCGATAGCCGAGACGCCACGCGTCGAACAGCCGGTACACCGCGTCCTTCTCGTGCCAAGTCCACGATTCCGTGCGCGTGAGCAGCGTCTTCCATTCGCCGAAAGTTTCATCCTGCTCGACTGCGGTATTGTAAAACGCCGCCGCCTTGGCGCGCTCGCCAACGCCCCAGTAGCCGAGCGCCACCGCGTAGTAATCGTAGTAGCGATCGTAGCCGGAGAGCCGTGCGGCTTCGAGCCACGCCTCGAGCGCGCGGCGGTATTCGTTCAGGTTGAAATACGACCACGCGATCCGGTTGAGCACCTTGTCATTCTGCGGTGCGAGCGTCGCGGCGCGCTGCAAATCCGCCATCGCGGCGTCCTTCATCCCGAGCAGCGCGTAGGCGTGTCCGCGATCCTGCAACGCGACGGGATTGCCGGGTTCCTTTTCGACGACTGCGTTGAGTTGATCGAGGCGCGGAGTCGCAGGCTCGGCAAGCGCCGTCGCGCCGCACACGGCGGCGAAGAAAAATACGCGAAGCATCATCGCAGTCTTGCGCGTCAGGGATTGATGAAAATCCGGTCGCACGATGGATCGACCACTTTCGCGCCGCGCGGAATGCCGTTCACGTCGATGAGATTTCCCGGCGAAAACGGACTGCGCACGAGACCGTAGCGGCCCGTACGGTAGCCGACCGGGTAGCGGCTTTCGCGGTAGCGTTCTCCACGGTAGCCGGAGTTGTCGTAATAGCCTTCGTCGTAAGCGCGTTCGCGCTCCTGCTTCGCGACGTGGCCGATGAGCGCGCCGCTCGCTGCACCGATCGCCGCGCCCGCGAGTGCATCGCTCCCGCGCCCATGCAACAGCCCGCCGATCGCCGCGCCCGTGGCCGCGCCCGCGAGCGCGCTCTGGCCCGTGGTCTCGCAGCCGGTGAATGTGAACGCGACGAGCAGCGCGAGGGAAATGGCGGGGATGAATCGTTTCATGGTGACGCCGACTCTCCCGAGAATCGCGCGCGGTGCAAGCAGCGGATGCCCACCTTGGACAGCGTGGCCGCTATTTTGAAAACGCAGAGACGCAAAGATTCCGCATCGGAATCCGCCTCTGCGATCTCCGCGCCTCTGCGTCGCTGCGTTTTCAAAATAGAGTGCTCCGTGAAAAGGTGCCGCCCACCAGTTCCGCACTTACGCGCCGATCTTTTCGTACAGCTTCGCGAGCCGGCGTGCGTGTTCATCGTACGCGGACTCGAAAAGCTCGGCAGCCCGCGCGGCCCCGACCACCGCGGCGCCGCTCAGCACCTTCGGCGGCTGCCCCGCGCGGGTGAGCCGCGCGGCGACTTCGGCCTTGATCGAGTTCACGAGCAGACAGCCACCAACCGTCGAGCCCGGCGCGACCGGCGTGTCCAGCCCGTCGATCTTCACCATCGCATCTCCGACCGGCGCGCCGGTATCGAGCACGAGGTCCGCGAAGTCCTGGAGCCTGCGCCCGTCTGCGCGCCGGCTCGTGCTCGCCTCGCTGTGCGCGCGGCTCACGATCGCCACCACGCGCACGCCGCGCCGCCGGAATTCCTCCGCCATCTCGATCGGCACCACATTGCAACCGCTCGAGGAAATCACGAGAGCGCTGTCCTGCGGCGAGAGATCGAAATTCCGCAGGATGCGCTCCGCGAGCCCGCTCACATTTTCCAGGAACATCGCCTGCCGCTGCCCGTTCGCGCCGACCACGAGATTGTGAAAGCTGAGCGACAATTCGACGATGGGATTGAACCCCGGAAACGACCCGTACCGCGGCCACATTTCCTCGACCATGATCCGCGAATGCCCGCTGCCAAAGACGTGAACCATGCGGCCAGCGAGGATGGTCGCGGCAAACAAATCCGCGGTCTGCGCGATGGCGGTGGCCTGCGCTTCCACGGTATCGACGAGCGCGCGGCATTTGGTGAGGTAGTCGATGGACGGTGTCACGATTGATGTAGTCCCCGATTTACAGTGAGAGTGAATTTAGTGCTGTACGCCAGATGCCCCACCCCGAAGAGGAAAGCGATTTTGGATAGAGAATCGAGCGCGAAGGAAAAGGAAAACCAAGCTTCCATGCCGGTGCCATCGTGGAAATGGGAGAAGCTGATTGCTTGGAGGACGAGCGAAGCGACACCAAAAGCCGAACCGATCACCAAGATCAGAAAACCGGGCACGCGATGGCGGCTCCAGCCGACCAATGCGAGCCAGAGCCCGCACAGTTGGAGCAGGAGCCACGGCAAGCATGTGATGACGGCGATATTTGCTGAGCCGAAGAAGAACCCGAACAATTGATCGAGGAAGGAACTGGAGTTCATGGAAAATGGTTAGCGTGAACGGATCGCCGACGCGACAAGCAACGCCTCCCGCGCCGCGCCGATCGCGCCGGCCCATTCGCCGAGGGCGGCGGGGATGAGGCGCACGGTGTGGCGGGCGGGTCGCCACTCGATTTTCGCGAGTTCTTTGCGGAGCGGATCGAACAAAGCATCTCCGGCCTGCGCGATGCCGCCGCCGAGGATGATGGCTTCGGGGTCGAGGATGTTGATGAACGACGCGATGGCGCACGCCAGCGCGCGGATCGACTTCAACCAAACATCGCTCGCGAATTCGTCGCCTGCGAGATGCGCGGCGATGAGCGCGTGGGTGGTGTCGAAGCGTCCGCCAGTGCGCTCGCGGATGTTGTAGTTGCCGATCGCGCATTCCAGTGCGCCGGGCGTGCCGACGATGCTCGGTGTTCCATGCACATCGAGGCACATGTGGCCGAGATGTCCCGCGCGTCCGAGGTGGCCACGCAGCAGTTTTCCATCGGAGAGAATCGCGCCGCCGACGCCGGTGCCGAGCGTGAGCAGGATCGCATCGCGCAACCCGCGCGCCGCACCGAGCCAAAGCTCGCCGAGCAGCGAGGCGTGCGCGTCGTTCGTGACAGGCACGAGCGCGTCGCGTCCGAGGAAGTGCGTCCAGTCGAGCCCTTCGAGCCCGTGCAGGCGTCCGGGTAAAAAGGCGATCGAGCGCCGGTCGCGTGCTGCGAGTCCCGGCGCGGAAAGGCCGGTCGGCAGCGTGCGCCCGAGATCATCGGCGAGCGCGCGAATCGTCTCCGCCCACTCCCTCGCGTCGCCGCCGTCGTCGCGGGTTGCGCGGACTTCGCGGCGGAGCACTTCGCCTTCTGCCGAGACCAGCACGCCCTTGATTTGCGTCCCGCCGAGGTCGAGGCCAACCGCCGCGCCGAGTTCGAGGTTGGGTTCGCTGTTCACAAGTGGAAGCAAACGCACCCCGCCGCCGCTTCGGCAACAAAATAGCTTTTGCCCACCCCGCGTGGCCCGATGTATGCACTCCCAAATCCGCTAGCACCCTTTTTTTCCCGATGCCTACGGACAGCGATCCCACTGCAAAACCCCTCGTCGCCGCGGAGACGAGCTTCCAACTGCTCTTCGCGCTCAATCCGCTGCCGATCTACATTTTCGACAATGCCGCGCTGAACATCCTCGCGGTCAACGATGCGGCGGTCGCGAAATACGGATGGTCGCGCGACGAGTTTCTCGAACTCACGATCGAGGACATTCGCCCGCCCGAGGAAGTCCCCGCCTTGCGCGCCTACCGCCGCCGTGTGTTCAGCGATTCCTCCTGCGGCCTGAACCAGTCGATCCCGTGGCGGCACTGGACGAAGGACGGCAAAATCATCGACATGGAGACGACGTGGATCGAGGTGCCGTGGGATGGCGCGGTCGGCGTGATGGTGACGTGCGTGGACCGCTCGGAACTCAAGCGCGCCGAGGAGCACGCCCGCGAACAAGCCAGCCTGCTCGATCTCGCGTCGGATGCCATCATCGTGTGCGATCTCGAAGGGCGCGTCGTCTATTGGAATCGCGGTGCCGAGCGACTCTATGGCTGGACCTCCGCCGAAGTGCTCGGGCGCTCGAATCTCGATCTGCTCCAGCTCGCTCCCGAAAAATTTGCCGCTGCCGAAAAGGAACTGCTCGCCACGGGCGTGTGGAGCGGACAGGTCGAGCACAAAAACAAGCACGGCGCGAACGTCGTGGCGAACAGCCGCTGGACGCTCGTGCGCGACGAACACCAGCGGCCCAAGTCTGTGCTCGTCATCAACACCGACCTCACGGAAACAAAAAAACTCGAGCAGCAATTCCTCCGCGCGCAGCGGCTCGAAGCCATCGGCACGCTCGCCAGCGGCATCGCGCACGACCTGAACAACATTCTCGCGCCGATCCTGATGTCGGTCGGATTTTTGCGAAAAGGCAACACCAACCCCGAGAACGACACCTTCCACAACATCATCGAAACCAGCGCCGAGCGGGGCGCGGGCATCGTGAAGCAAGTGCTCACCTTCGCGCGCGGCGTCGAGGGCGACCGTGTGCGGCTGGAGCCGGGGCACCTCGTCGAGGAACTCGCGAAAATCATGGTGCAGACCTTCCCGCGCAACATCGACATCCAGACGGAACTGCCGCCGGATCTGTGGGCCATCGCGGGCGACGCCACGCAGCTCCACCAAGTGCTGCTCAATCTTTGCGTGAACGCGCGGGACGCCACGCCTGGCGGCCGCATCACCGTCGGCGCAAAAAACGTGGAAGTGGACGCGCACCTTGTTGCGATGAATCCCGGTGCGCAACTCGGGCCGCACGTTGCCTTCAGCGTGGCGGACACGGGCGCGGGCATGTCGCCGGAGACGATGCAGAAAATCTTCGACCCGTTTTTCACCACCAAAGAAGTGGGGAAGGGGACCGGCCTCGGCCTCGCCACTGTTGTCGGTATCGTGAAAAGCCACGCCGGTTTCCTGACCTTGAAAAGCTACCTCGGCGTCGGCACCACCTTCACCGTGTTCATCCCCGCAGCGCAGGAAACCAAGGCCGCATCCGGCCCGGCGGACACCACGCCGATCGCGGGCGGCGGCGGAAAGCGCGTGCTGCTCGTCGATGACGAACCGGCGATCCGCGAGGCCGTAAGCTACACGCTTCAGGACAGCGGCTATCAAGTTTTCATGGCGGAAGACGGCACCGATGCGCTCGCGCTCTACCATCAGCGTCGCGCGGAGATCGACATCGTGCTCACCGATATTTCGATGGGCCAGATGGATGGCGTCACCCTCGCGCGCGCGCTCAAAAAGCTGAACCCCGCCGTGCGCGTGATCGTGTCGAGCGGCCACTTTTCCAAAGAGAACGTGACGATCCTCGAATCGCTCGGCGTCCGCACCTTCCTCGACAAACCCTACACCGCCGACAAGCTCCTCCGCTCACTGAACAAGGAACTCATCCAGGCAAAGCTCGCGTCGTAAAATCCGCTTTGCTTTCCGACACGCCGCGCTAGTTTGCGCCTCTCAAAAATGTCGGGCCGTAGCACAGCTTGGTAGTGCGCTTGAATGGGGTTCAAGAGGTCGCGGGTTCGAATCCCGCCGGCCCGACCACTTGAAACCAAGACTGGTAGAGGATTCCCGACCGTAAGTTAATTTCGATCCTAAATCCAGTCAATACACTCCGTCAATACACACGCTGCGGCGTGAGCGTGCGCCGGGCAGCGCGCGGCGATGTTTGCCCTCGGTGGATCGTATGCGCCCGCGATGGTGCCGGGCGGCATCGCCCTGTGCAGGCTGGTCAAAAGAGGCGCGAAATTTTTTGCCGGAACGTGCGAAGCGCGACCGTGCCGGCGCGATGAAAATGTCGCGTGATGCCGACGGCGAATTTCAAGGCGCGGCGTGCGACGGACTGCGCCGGAGGGAACGACGCTCCGCTATCGGACAAACCTCAGCGCACGCGAGCCGCTCCATGCTCAGTCCGGCTTCGATGCCGCTCCAGTGGGGCTCCGCCTGCCCCACAATTCGTGCGTGGGATTATTTATTGGGAACCAAACACCGCGAAGCACCCTGCGGAATTTAACCACAACTTTCGCAACAAAGGTGCTCCGCACACGGAGCCACTTGCGGGAAAAAGCTCCCTAGTTTTGCGCCGAGAAAGGCACAAAATTCTTGAAATATTACAACATCATAGGGCCTCAAGTGAGGCGAATCCGATATGCCCGCGAATGGTCCCAATCAGAGATGGCTGCCAAATTGCAGCGTGCGGGCTGGGATATTTCCCGGAGCGGAGTTTCTAAAATCGAGGCGCGCTTAAAATTCGTCTTGGATTTTGAACTCGATTTTATTGTGGAGGTTCTCCGAGTCGAGTTGAAGGACTTGTTCCCAAATCATCCTCCGAAGGAACGAGCGCATGATCGCATCACACGTTTGATGAGCAAAAGATTTTGAATTTATCCGGGTTGCGGCGGCGCGGCGCAAGTTTGTCTGCGGACGTGGCATGACGAAAAAAATCGCGCGTCGAGCTGGCAGGTGTTTACTGTTTTCCATGGAGTTTTGCCCGGCGCAAGCTCGCTATTTGCAGACCTTCATGAAATCGCCAACCGCAGAATCATCTTTCAAGCTCACCCAAGCCGTTCGTTTGCTCTTGCGGTGCGAGGAGTTGCAGACGGACGACATTTCCGAAGCGACGCATCAACTCATTGAGGAAGTTCTTGAAACGGTGGGACAAGTGCAGAGGGAGTGCGAGTTCCCGGAGCGCGCTGAAATTATCCGTTTTTTTGCCGAGCGATTTGCGGAGGAGAGCAGGGAGATGCTGGTGAGGAGGGTGGTGGCGCTGGTGGGAACGCTCTCCAATGAGGAACTCTATTCGAGTTACGATGAGGCTCGGGAAGCGGATCGCGCTCGGGGGTTGGCGGAGACGTAGGCTCGATTTTTCGTGGCAGGATGAGTGCGGGCTGAGGGCGATGCGCAACCTGTCTGCATCGTCACGTCCGTTCGGCTTGGTTTTTGAACCCGTGCGGGCGGCATGGTTCACAAGAATGTTGTCGGTCGGGCGGTTGGGCGGATCAGGCACCAGCGCGGATGGACGCAGGCGGATTTAGCGAGGGAACTCCAGAAGGCGGGTTGGGACATCAGCCGGAGCGAGGTCGCGAAAATCGAGATGCGAATCCGGGAAGTGAAGGATTGGCAGATGCTGCTCCTGGTTCATCTGCTAAAAACTTCGCATGAGTCGTTTTATCCCAAGCTCAATCCAAAGCAGGCGCTGCGTGATACCTTTGCTGCGGTGATGGTGAAGAAGGAAAAACGGGCTGTGTAACTGGCTGGTCACTGTCGAAATCACCATTCGTCGCGTTCGCGCCTTGAAGGCGGTAGCGGCGGAGGCAGGCGATGCTCGAAACAATACTGCTCCGCCTGCCAATACTCGTGTTCGGTGCGCGGTGTCGGGGGTGGCGTGAAATCTGGCCGACGATGGGGAAGCCGTTCGGCTAAATCAATTTGCGGCGGAGTCCGTGAGGCTGGGGTGGAAAATCGACCGTCTCGAAGAATGCGGACGAAGGAACGAAGCGAAAGGCAAATGCCGCCGAGACATAGGAAAGCCACGGCGAACCCGTAGATGGAAATAATGACCGGAGATTGCATCGCAGAAAAAGCCGTCGAGCTACGTTGGAAGATTCCGCCGAAAACCTTCCGAAGCAATGTCGTGCCGCTCCCGGCGACATAATAAAGATGCGCGTATCGGTTGTTCTGGCGATGGCAACCGCAGCAGCGAGGCCACCTCGAAAATGTGGCCGGCTCTAGCTGCGGAGGTTGTGAAGAACTGGCGGGCGAAGGGGCAGTTATTCAAATCGCTGGAAACAACCGAATGCGGCTATCCGCGCGGCAACATTTTGGTGGGCATACCTCTTCCAACTATACCCGGAAGTGTCGTGCGAGCGATTTGGGTGAAAGTGGCGCGCGAGCGGATATGTCCACAAATTGATGCCCGCAACAAACGCGGCAAGGTTCTGAACGCGCTGTTTTAACGCCTATCTGATGATTCACTACCCAGCTTACCGACGGCGTGTTCAGAGTGCAGGAAACTCCCTTTCAACCATGAGAATTTTCCCGCTCAAAACGCTGCTCGCGTTCCTCCTCCTCGCCCTCACCGGCACCTCCGCCCGCGCCAGCGTGGCCTACGGCAGCATCAATAATTTCGACACCGTGAACGACACCGGGCATGAGTGCCACGGCTTTGAAATCGAGATCGAGGACTGCCATAGCACGGACATTTCCTACTGCTTCGACTACAATCACTACGGCACCTCGCACATCACGCAGGACGACTCGGTGCCCGGACATCCGAAGACCATCATTCGCTGGGAGAGTAAGAAGAATGCGGATGGTTCGTGGGCGGCATACACGGCGATTCCGAGCGGGCCGATCAACCCGACGGACGGACATCAGTTCACGAACCCATCGGTGAATTTCGGCGGCGAACATTTCGGTGTCGGTTACAACAAGGCGGTAGGCGCGATCCGTTACGACTGGCTCATCGACAATGGCGCGGGTGTGCTGGTGAAGGGTGGCGCGGTGCAGGTTTCGACGCCCGTCTTTACCTACTACGCCGGTGGCGGAGGCAATGTGGGACAGGTGCAGGCGGTGATCGCGCCGCCGAAGCCGGAAGCGCCGGAGCCTTTGGAATTTGGCGAGCCGCTTTGGGTGAAGGAAATCCGCACGGTTTCGCACAACAATAAAAAGGTGAAGCTGCGCGATCTCGTGTCCGACGATCCGAACGATGCTCACGATAAGAACTGGAAGAACGGCGAGGCCGATGAAGTCGAGACGGAGTGGCAGATGTTGCAGAAGGATTATCTCCAGGCGGATGGCGGCGTGAATAATGAGGTGCCTGCGGCGGCGGAGGATTTGCCGGGCGGCGATGAGGTCGTCACGCGGCGTTACGAGTTTTTCAAATACATCGGACCCATCGACAACGAGACGGGCGAGGCGATGGGCGACAATGTGGCGGCGGATGGAATTCACGGCGTCGGCACGAAGATGATCAACGGCGTGGAGGTGGATCTTTCGCTCGTGGAAGTCGTCGGCGAATTCACCGGCGCGCAGATGGCGGCGGTGGATGTGGAGGCGGCGGTCGGGCTGATCGACCATGTGAGCGAGGGGAAAAAGAATGCGGCTTACGCGGCGCGCACGGTGGTCGTGCAGGGCGCGCATCCTTTCACGGCGACGAAGGAGGGCGCGCTGCCGGCGGGGATGACTTTTAATAACGTGACCGGCGTTCTCTCCGGCACGCCGACGGCGAGCGGAGAGTTTCATTTCAAGGTCACGGCGGCGGACGGCGTGAACCCCGACGTTTCCAAAAACTACACGCTGCTCGTCGCGGCGGCGGGCGTGGCTCCAGCGCCGCCGGTGAGCATGGTGGATACGATCGCCGCGCCGCTTGGCAGCGGGACGACGGCGGGCGACGGCGCATTTCCTCCGGGCTCGAATGTGACCGTGAACGCGACGGCGAACGCAGGCTTTCGTTTTAAGAATTGGACGGACAACGGCGCGATTGTGAGCACCGTCGCGAGCTACACTTTCGTGCTCGATGTGAGTCATTCGCTCATCGCGAATTTCACGCTCGATGTGCCTCCGCGCGTCATCACTACGAGCGCATCGCCGGTCGCGGGCGGGACGGTGAGTGGCGGCGGGTCAGTGGACAACGAGAGCAGTGTCACCGTGGTCGCGACGGCGAATGCAGGTTACTCCTTCACTAACTGGACGGAAGGCGCGGTAGTCGTGAGCAGCACGGCTAACTATACTTTCATGGCGACGGCGAATCGCGCACTTGTCGCGAATTTCACAGCGATCCCGACTTACACCGTGAACACGAGCGCGACCCCGGCGGCGGGCGGCACGACCACGGGCGGCGGCGTGTTTTTGAGCGGCGCGAATGCGACCGTCACGGCGACTCCGAACGCGGGTTACGTTTTCATCAAATGGACGGTCGGTGCGACGCAGGTGAGCACTTCGACGAGCTACACTTTTTCCGTCACGGCGAACAAATCGCTCGTCGCGAATTTCGTCGTCGCGGGTCAGGCGAAAACGATCGCGACCAGCGCGAGTCCCGTCGCGGGCGGGACGACGAGCGGAGGCGGCAGCTTCGTGACAGGTGATAGCGCGACGGTCGTGGCCGTGGCGAATGTGGGCTACAAATTTAGCAAGTGGAAGGAAGGCGGCACGACCGTGAGCAACACGGCGAGCTACACGTTCAACGTCACGGCGAACCGCACACTCGTCGCGCAGTTCACGCAAATTTTCACGATCACCGCGAGCCCGTCGCCCGCAGTCGGCGGCTCGACAGAAATGGACAGCAACACCTATAAGCCCGGCGACACCGCGCAGGCCCGCGCGACCGCTGCGGCAGGCTGGAGCTTTGCGAATTGGACGGACAACGGCGCGGTTGTGAGCACGAACGCGACTTACTCGTTTAACGTCACGGGCAACCGCACGCTCATTGCGCATTTCGTCTCGAACACCGGCGTCACCATCGAAGCGAGCGCCGCGCCCGCGATTGGCGGCACGGTGTCTGGCGAGGGTGCTTATGCCATCGGCGATAGCGTCACGGTTTCCGCTGTTCCGAATGCGGGATACGCCTTTGCAAATTGGACGGTCGGCGGCGCAGTCGTGAGCA
>JAYVRQ010000681.1:0-3355 GCA_043776145.1 Chthoniobacteraceae bacterium | reverse complement strand
GTGGTTGCGGTGCGCGAAGATTCGAGAAGCTGTTGCAGCTCCTGCGGCTGCGGGACTGGAAGTGATCCGATGCGCATGGGGAAAGGGTTTAGCGGCCGATGGCGAGAGCTTTAGTCGCCATCTGACGGGCGTTGCGCACGACGGCGAGATTGGCTTCGTAGGCGCGAGAAGACGCGAGGAGATCGACCATTTCGGTGGAGACGCTGACGTTTGGCATTTGCACCATGCCGTCCTTGTCGGCGTGGGGATGGTGCGGGTTGTGAACGGATTCGCCCGGTGTGGAATCGGTTCCGATTTCGGCAATGCGAACGCCGCCGTCGCGCGTGCCGAGCAGCGCCTCGAACGCGACGGTCTTGCGCTGGTACGGCTTCCCGTCGAGCCCGCGCGTGGTGTAGGCGTTCGCGATGTTTTCGGCGACGACATCCATGCGGATTTTCTCCGCGCTGAGCGCGCTTGAGGTGGCGTTGATTCCAGAAATGAAATTCATGTGCGTCAGACGGAGCGGCCCGTGATGGCGAGCTTGAGTTGTTTGATGGAGCCGCTGACGAATTCGGTAAGCGTGTCGTACTCCGCCCCGTTTTTGCTCATCGCGAGCAGCTCCTTGTCGAGTTCGACGGTGTTGCCGTCCTTGCGCCGCGCGGCGGCGGTGGCGTCCTCGGCGATCATCGGCACCGGCGCACCGGCTCCGCCTCCGCCGCGCAGGTGCGCGGCGAATTCCCGCGAAAAATCCTTCGGCAAATCCACGCGCTTGTATCCCGGCGTCTCGATATTCGCGATGTTGGCGGCGAGCGCCTCGTGGCGCAGCGTGGCCGCGTCCAGGAGTTGTTTCGTGGCCTGATAGGTTGCGCCAGAGAAGAGTTGCTCGATCATCGCGACTCCGCATAGCAGCGGATGTGCCCGGCAAGGCGAATAGCCGCGAATGGGCATAAATACTGGATTTGCGGGTCGGCAGGAACTTCACGCGGTAAAAAACTCCGGATGTTTTGGGAAAATCCTGCCGCGTTCGCCTTCTCAGTCATGGCCTTCCATGTGCTTTATAGGGAATGAAATTTCCATTATCACAATATGAACAGCCCAGCCTTTGATCTCCGAGATATTCCTGAAGCCGAACTGAAGGATTCCAAACCACCTGCTCAGGACGATACGCGGCGCTTTCGCGCGGTCCTTTGGGAAGTCGCACCGCTCGACATCATCCAACTCGCCTGCTTGAGAAACGCGCGGGCGTCGTTGTTTTTTGTGACACCGGAGGGGCAATCCGGCACGATCTTCATCGATCAGGGGCGGATCATTCACGCGGAATGCGGCGGTCATTTCGGCATGAAGGCGCTGGCGACGATTTTGTCGTGGAAAAAGGGGGAGATTCAGGAGTTCCCGGAATGGCTCGCTGCGGTGGAGCGGACGATCGGGATGGACTGGCAGATCGCGCTGATGGAAGCGTCGCATGTCGCGGATGAGGCGGCGGCGTAGTGCAAAGTGTTCTGAACATTGGGAGCCACGCACTCGATACGAGTGTTTTACTGCGGCGCATGACGTTTTGTGAATCAAGGCCGTTGGCCTTGATTCATAAAACGTCATGCGCGGCTGTATAGAACACGCTGGAAGGAGATGTGATAAAAAAATCTTCTTAATTCTTGCGCCGTTCTTTTTGCTGGCGAAGTTGAGTCGCTTCCCATCTATTCCGCACCCTTCCGATGGCCTCATTTCTTCGACTCCCGCTGCTCCCGGCACTTTTTGCCTTTTCTGGTTGGATCACTTCCGCCTTTTCGGCAGCACCGCTGCTGGATGATCCGACCGCGAAAGAAAACGGCGCGAAGCGGGTGGCTGCGAAGATTCCCGTCGGGAAAACGCTGGTGATGCCGCTTTCGGCCACCGATGCGGATGATGACGTCCTGAGTTTCTCCGCCGCGAGCAACAACCCGAAAATCATGGCGCGCGTGCGGACGGGGCTGACGCGGATGCGCGTGCATGTTTCCTATCTCGGCGATGCGGCGGCGACTCCGCCTGCCGCGGCTTTTTCCGGCGATTTGGATTTTGTGCTGTTCCGCGATTTCACACCGATCACTGCCGGAACCATCGGCAGTCTCGTGCAGAGCGGTTTTTACAATCCGCGACAGGTGGGAACCGAGACGCGCTCCCATGTTTTTCATCGTGTGGTGAAGGATTTCGTCGCGCAGATGGGCGACCCGAATGGCCAGTTGCCCGATCCCGCGCTCCCGGCGGCGGCTTTGGTGCGCGGGCCGGGATTTACCTTCGATGACGAGTTCACGGGGTCGCTGATTTTTTCCGGGCGCGGCCAGCTCGCGATGGCAAACGGGGGCTACCGGAGTGGGACCACGTTTTCGAATACGAATATCCTCCTCGGGGATTTCGGGGGAACGAACGGCTCCCAATTTTTCGTGACGTTCGACCAGCCCCGCACTCTCGATTTCAAACACACGATCTTTGGGCAGTGCGTGCGCGGGTTCGATCTGCTGGACAAGATCAGCAAGGTGCCGGTGGACCTACAGTTTGAGAATCCGCGCAAAACGACCGCGACGCGAGAGCAGAGCCGACCCACGGTCGAGGTGCAGGTCACGAGCGGGACGGTGCAGCCGGCGCGCGCCGAGGCCATCCTGCTGCTGAGCGCGACGGATGCGGTCGCGGCCACCATTCAGATCACGGCGAAAGATGCGAGCGGCGGAAAATCCTCGCGCTCGATCACCGTCAACGGCACGCGCGATGGGACGAACGATCCGCCGGTGCTCAAGCCGATTCCCAATCTCATCACGCCCGTCGGCGTGGTCCCGCCGATCCCCTTGAAGGGAATCGATCTCGAACACGACCGCTTGATTTACGGCATCGCCACGGCGAGCCGGACTACGGGCACGGGATCGTTCGGAGTCGCGCAGATCCCCGCGACTTTCGACCCGAGCCTTTTCCAAGGCTTTCTGCCCCCGCGCCAGAATACTGGATTTGAAGACCTCGCGTTCGGCGTGGCTGGTTCCAACGATCCGCAGCTCAACGCCCCCGCCACGACGGCGAATCCGTTCGCGCCCTTCAACGCCTATCGTTTCCAAGTCGCGGAACTCGGATACGGCGACCGGGCGATTTCGGCGGAGCCGGTCGCGGTCGAGGGAAACGCGGGGAGCGCCTTCACGGATGCCGTCCTCGTCGAATTTCACGATGGCGCGGCGACCGGCGCGGCGTCGGACTTTACGGCGACGGTGAATTGGGGCGACGGCTCGGCGCTGGAAACGAGCGCGGGTGCGACGCCGAAGATCAAGATCGAGCGGTCACCGACCACGCCCGGCGCGTTCCTTGTGAAAGGGACGCACACGTATGCAAAACCCGGCGTCTATTTCGTCGGCACGGTGCT
>JAYVRQ010000680.1:0-3356 GCA_043776145.1 Chthoniobacteraceae bacterium | reverse complement strand
AGTTCGATCTCGTCGGCTTCAGCATGGGCGGGCTCGTGAGCCGGTACTATGTGCAGCGCCTCGGCGGTGCCGCGCACGTCGGGCATCTCGTCACCATCGCCGCGCCGCATCACGGCACCATCCTCGCGCGGCTGAACTCCTGCCCCGGCGGAATGGAAATGCGGCGCGGCAGCGCGTTCCTGCGCGATCTCGCGAAGGACGACGCCACGCTTGCGCGCGTGAAGTTCACCGCGTTTTACACGCCGCTCGATCTGGTGGTGATGCCGGCGCGCAGCGCGGAAATGCCGCAGGCGCGCAACATCCGCCTGTGGGCCTCGCTGCACCCGTCGCTCATTTTGGAAAAGCGGTGCATTCGTGCGGTGGCGGCGGCGATTTCCGGGTAGCGCGCGCTTTCTCTCATTGGCAACCGCCCTGCGCTGGCGGTAAAAAGGTGGCCATGAATCCTCCACGCGCAGGCCAGCGATGGGTCAGTGACAGCGAACCGGAACTCGGGCTCGGCATCGTGCTGCGCGCGGAGTTCGGGCGCGTGGAGCTTTTCTTTCCCGCCGCGAACGGACACCGCCAGTACGCGCTGAAATCCGCCCCGCTCCGCCGCGTCGAATTCACCGCGGGCGACCGCATCAAGCTGCACGACGGCGCGAGCCTGCTCGTGGATGGCGCGGAGGAGCGCGACGGGCTGCTCGTGTATCAGGCGCAGGGGCGCGAGGTGAAAGAGGCGGAGCTTTCCGACACGATCAGCTTCAGCACGCCGGAGGCGCGGCTGATGGCGGGACAGGTCGATGACTTGCGCACGTTCGACCTGCGCGCCGAGGCGCTCGCGCGGCGCTGCCGGATGCGCAAATCCGCCGTGCGCGGCTTCGCGGGCGGGCGTGTGGATTTGATCCCACACCAAATGTTCATCGCCTCGGAAGTGGCCTCCCGCCTAGCGCCGCGCGTGCTGCTCGCGGACGAAGTCGGCCTTGGAAAAACGATCGAGGCCGGGCTCATCCTGCATCGTCTGCACCTCACGGGGCGCGCGGATCGCGTGCTCGTGCTTGTGCCCGAGCCGCTCATTCACCAGTGGTTTATCGAACTGCTGCGCCGCTTCAATTTGCTCTTCAGCCTCTTCGACGAGGAACGCTGCGAGGCCATCGAGGCTGGCGATGCCGAAACGAATCCGTTCCTCGACAGCCAGCTTGTGCTTTGCAGCGTCGCGTTCCTCGCGGGGAGCGAATCCCGCACAGCGCAGGCGCTCGCGGCGGGATGGGATTTGCTGATCGTCGATGAAGCGCATCACCTCGAATGGACGCCGCAAGCCGCGAGCCCGCAGTATGCGCTCGTCGAATCGCTCGCGCGGCAGACAACGAGCCTGCTGCTGCTCACGGCCACGCCGCAGCAGCTCGGCCCCGAAGGCCACTTCGCCCGCCTGCGCCTGCTCGATCCCGACCGCTACACGGAACTCGCTCCCTTTCTCGAAGAGGCCGGGCACTACGAGGAAGTCGCGAAGGCGATCGATCGCGTGATCGGCGGCAAACCGCTCGCCGCCGCGGATCGCAAACTGTTTGGTGCAAAGTCGCCGCGCGTCCGCCGCCACGCCGAGGCGCTCGCCGGCGGCGATGAAAACGCGCGCGCGCATCTCGTCTCCGAGTTGCTCGATGAATTCGGCACGGGCCGCGTGATGTTCCGCAACACGCGCGCCGCGCTGTCCGGCTTTCCCGAGCGCCGCGCGCGGCTCGTCCCGCTCGATCCCGGCGCGGATGAGATCGTGACGAAAGTGAAATGGCTCGTCGGTCTGCTGAAAGATTCGGGCGAGGAAAAAGTGCTGCTCATCTGCCGCACGCGCGAGTTGGTGGAAAAAATTGCCGCGCGTTTGCAGCACGAGGTGAATGTGAAAAGCGCGCTTTTCCACGAAGGGCTCACGCTCATGCAGCGCGACCGCAACGCCGCGTTCTTCGCGGAGGCCGATGGCGCGCGCATCCTCATCTGCTCGGAGATCGGCAGCGAAGGCCGCAACTTCCAATTCGCGCACCGGCTCGCGCTTTTCGATCTGCCCGCAAACCCGGAACTGCTCGAACAACGCATCGGGCGTCTCGACCGCATCGGCCAGACGGCGACGATCCAAATTTTCGTGCCGTATCTGCGCGGCAGTGAATCCGAAGTGCTCGCGCGCTGGTACCACGAAGGACTGAACGCCTTTGAAAAAAATCCGCACGGCGCGGCGGAAATTGCACGCGAGATGGAAGCCGGCATCGCGGAATTGATGGACGATTTCGACGAGAAAAAACTCGCCGCTTTCATCAAGAAAACGCGCGAACGCCACGCGCAGGTGGCGAAGAAACTCGAGCGCGGACACGACCGCCTGCTCGAACTGAACTCCTGCAAACCCTCACGCGCGGCGGAGATCATCGCACAGATTCGCGCGCAGGATTCGGACGCCACGTTCGAGGAATTTTTCATTCGGATGCTCGATCATTTCGGCGTGCATGTGGAGGAACTCGGCAGCCGCAGCCACCTGCTGCTGCCGGGACATCTGCTCACCGACGCCTTCCCCGCGCTGCCCGCCGAGGGCATGACCGTCACCTTCGACCGCGCGCGCGCGCTGAGCCGCGAAGACCTTGGTTTCATGGGCGCGGATCATCCGCTTGTGCGCGGCGCGCTTGATCTGCTGCTCGGCCTGGAGTCGGGAAACTCCGCGTTCGGCGTTTGGAAAAATTCGGGAGCCGAGGGAATGCTGCTGGAGATTTGCGCCGTCGCCGAATGCGTCGCACCCGCCGCGCTGCACATCGACCGCTTCCTGCCCGCCACGCCAATCCGCGTCGTCGTGGATCACGCTGCGCAGGATCACACGGAGGACGAAACAGTCGCGGCGGCGGTTTTGGAGAAAGGCGACATTTTCAAACTCCTGGATCGCGCCGTCGTGAAGAAAAAGCTGCTCCCCGCGATGCTGGAAAAAGCGCACATGCTTGCCGAAGCGCGGATGAAAAACATCGTCGCCGCGGCCAGCGCGGCGATGGAATCGCAGCTTCAGGACGAGATCGAGCGGCTGGAAGATTTGCGCGAAATCAACGATCACGTCCGCCCCGAGGAAATCGCCGCCGCGCAAAAACAAAAGGCCGACATGCAAGCCGCCCTCGCCACCGCGCGCCTCCGGCTGGATGCGGTGCGGTTTATTTGGCGGATGCCGTGATTTCCTTGATCCACGCCTCGTAGGCGCGCGGGCCGTAGTAGGTGTAGCCAACGCTTTCCTGCTCCGTGCCCGTGAGCAGCGCGTGGATGAAGCCGTTCAACTCCACCTGCCGCGTGTGGAGCACGGCGCGCGCAGGATTTTCCTTGAGCAGAAATTTCACACGTCCACCGAGCGCGGTGTGGCGCTGGAA
>JAYVRQ010000679.1:0-3358 GCA_043776145.1 Chthoniobacteraceae bacterium | reverse complement strand
GCGGACTACGACGGCGACGGCGCGACCAACGGCAACGAATACCTCGCGCTCACCAACCCCGGCGACCCCGCGAGCCTTTTCCGCATCGTCAGCGCCCCGCGCAACGGCACGAACCTCGACTTTACCTTCACCACCGTCCTTGGCCGCAATTACGCGCTCGAATACACCACCGACTTCACGACTTGGACGAACGTTCCCGGTGCCGAGCGCGCCGGAACCGGCAGCCCCGTCCTTTCCCCCGTCGGCCCCGTCACCGGCTTCGACAAACTCTTCATCCGCGCCCGCGTCGGGCCGTGAGGAGAAGAAGCGGGCACCGAAACCCTGACCGCCTCTGGACTATTCGATTTTGCAGCCCCGCTTTTACTCGCTTTTTAATTCACCCCCTACAATTCCACCGCGCGATAAAACCGCTTCGCCGCACCGACCTCGAAATCGGTCTTCGTCGCGATTGCGCCGGTGCCGGCCACGTTGCCGATGAGCACCGTCCACGCCGCGTCGCGCAGGTCGTTCTTGTATTCCACGCGGTAGGTCTGGCCCGGCGCGGTCGTGAAATTCACCAGGATGTTCGCGCCGCTCCGCACAACGGACGTGATGCGAAACGGCGTCGCCTCGATGCGGATGCTGAGGTTCACCTCCTCGGGCGTGGTCTGCGGGTCGTAGTCGCGGAGTTGCACGGTGAAATTGAACGTGCCCGTCGCGGCGGGCATTCCGCGGATTTCGCCGGTGAATGAGTCCAGCGTGAGTCCACCGGGCAGCGCCCCGGCGATCACGGTCCATTCGTAGGACGGGACGCCGCCGCTTCCGGTGAGCGTCTGCGAATAGTAGTCGTTCACCGCGCCGCGCGGCAGCGCCGTCGTCTCGAAATAAAGCGGCGCGAAGGCCGAGGTCGCGCGCAGCGTGTAGCCGATGGCCTGCGCCACGAGCAGGTCGAGCTTCGTGATCGTCCAGCGCCGCGCCGGCATGTCGCCGTAGTATTCGTAGCCGAACGCGCCCTTGCGGCTGAGCCGGTCGATGCTGCCGTCGAGATGATCGCTGCCGTCGATCACCGGCAGCGAGCCCTGATAATCCTCCACCGCCGCGTCATTCACCGAGCCGCCGGCCTTGAAACTTCCGAAGATCGAGTGCGCCGGATTGAAGATGAGCGAGTGGCCGATTTCGTGATGCGCGATCGAGGCCAGATCGTTCACCTCGTTGCCGAAGTTGCTCGCCTTCCACCAGTCGTTGTCGCCCGTGGTGAGATACCAGCCGAGCGTGTTGTAGTTCCCCTTGATCTCGATCTCCGTGCCGCCCGAGCGTTTCAGCGGAATCTGCAATCCGCCGACTCTTTGAAACCCGCCATTGAACGAAGGCTCGCCGCCCGAGCGATACGGCGGCGCGGCCTGATTGATGCCGTAGGCGTAAAGCAGGAAGCCAGTGTAGGCCGCCGAGTTCGTGTTGTGCGCGCCGCCGGTGAAGCCGTTGGAATTCCAAATGAACGTCTGCTCCGTCGTGGCGGGCACGGCGTCGAGATTCATCCCCGTGAAAAAATACGCCCAGTCCTCCGCCGCCTGCCGCACGATGTTGCGCTTCGCCGCGTCGCCGAAAAAGCCGGTGAGGTCTTTGGAAAAATCCAGCGTCACCGCGAAGAGATTTGGGAGTGCCTTGTCCTGGTCGATGACGTGCGCGCCGAGCGTCTGCGTCCGCTGCGCGCCGCCGTTCGCGGTGAACGTCACGCTCAGCGTGTGGTTTTCATCCAGCGTGTCGCGGTCGGGATAAATCGAGACCAGCACCGGCACGGGCGTCGCGTTTGGAAACGAGAGCGTCTTGCTCGGCCCCGTCGCCGTCGCCGTGCTCGGCAGGTCGAAATACAATCGCGGCTGCGTCGAGGAAATTACCGCCGTCGCGGGGAACGTCGCATCGCTCGGCGGGCGGAGGAAAATCTTGATCGCGGGATTCGCGATCTGCCCCTCCCAATCCACGAGCGTCATTCCTCGCGCACTCAGCGAGCGACCAAAGATGTCTTCAAATCCGATGGGATTGAGCGCGCTGGCGCGGGGAGCGAGGGCGAGGGCGAAGAAACCGACGCGCAGAAAGTGGGGGAGATTTTTCATGCGAAGACGGTGGCACTTTTCACGACGCCGCGCAATTCCGGGCACGCCCGCTGCTTTGCTGGAAGTGAAAAAATCACGCCCGCATCATGTCCGCCACCGCACAACTCGCTCCCACCGCTCCGGTCACGCCCATCGGCGCGATGACCGCCAAAGCCAACTCCGGCCTGCGCCTCACGCCCGATCCGCGCAGCCTTGGCAAAAAGAAAGTCCTGCTCCTCGAAGACGATCCCGCGTTCAAGGAAATCATGAGCACCTTCATCAATGAAAACGGGTACGCCGTGGTCGCCGTGCAGAACGGCGTCGAGGGTGTGCATGAAGTCCTCGCGAGCGATTTCGAGATCATCCTTTGCGACATGCAGATGCCGACGCTGCCCGGTGACATGTTTTACCGCGCCGTCGAACGGATGCGCCCGCACCTGTGCGACCGTTTCATTTTTATGACGGGCTATCGGGGAAACGGGAAGGCGACAGATTTTATCACGAGCGTGAATGGAACGGTGCTCATCAAGCCCTTCCATGTGGATGACCTCCTCGAACTTTTCGCCTTCGTCGAACTCCGCACACATCTGCTCGCGGCTTAGAATTTCCAAAATGCAAAAGGGCCGGCATTCACGCGAATGCCGACCCTTTGCCAAACCGAAGTTGAATCGAAGTTAGAACTTCACACTGATGTCCACCGCGAGGTACTGGAATGAGTTGAGGTCGCCGACGGCATTGCCGCCGGTGATTTCCCCGCCGAAGAGCGAGTCGCGCAGATTCCAGCCATACATATAAGTCACCGCGCCGATGGCGTAGTTGGTGAAGTTATAGGCAAAGCTGGCTTTCACGCCGCGCGTGTTCACTTCGCCGAGCGCGAAGTCGTCATCGTGCAGATTCGGATCGACTGCGGCAGCGCCGGTCTGACGCCAGTTCGCAAGGAATGACCAATCGCCTTCCTTCTTGTTTTCGCCGACTTGGAAGCCGATGAGATACGCGAAGTCGTCCTGGGTGGTATGCTGCGGGTTGCCGATGATGTTTCTCAGCCGGTAGGTGTCCTGCGCGCGTTTGTTGCCGTCGATGTTATAGGCAAAGTCCCAATAGACCTTCGTTTTCAACTCACCCAGCTTGAAGCTAATGTCGCCGGGCGCGAGCAGGATGTTGAGGTTCCGCGTCGAGCCGGAGACGAGGCCGTTATCCACGAATGGGTTCGTGCGCACGATGTCGCTGGTCGAGCCTGCGGTATAGATGAGCCAGCCGGGGGCGAAGGTTGCCTTCACGCCGCCGAATTT
>JAYVRQ010000678.1:0-11602 GCA_043776145.1 Chthoniobacteraceae bacterium | reverse complement strand
GCGTGGGTAAAGACGCGCGCGCGATCCGGAACTCGCGCCCGCGCTAACTCTCCACCAGCACCGCCAATGCCTGCCCGGCCTCGACCGTCTTCCCCGGCGCGACGAGGATGCGCTCGACCCTTCCCGCACAAGGCGCGGCGATGGCTGTCTCCATCTTCATGGATTCGAGGATGAGCAACTTATCCCCTTCACCTAATAGATCGCCCTCCTTCGCCAAGACCTGCCAGACACTCCCTGGCAAATGAGCGCACACGAGCCGCCCGCCCGGGGGCAGCACGATGGCATCGTTCTGCGGAACAGCTTCCGGCTCCGCCTCGACGATGTTTTGCCCGGCTGCATTCCACCGCTCGCGCTCTTCCGCAAAAGCCGCGCGCTGCCGGGTGCGGAAGCTCGCGATGGACTCCGCATTTTTCGCGAGGAATGCCTGATAGTCCCTGAGCTTGAAGGTGGTCTGCTCGACGCGGAGCTGGAACTTTCCGGTGAGGAAGTCGGCGCGATGTTGGAGCAAGTCCTCCGCACTGACAGGATAGAACCGGACCTGATCGAAGAACCGCAGCAGCCAGGGTTTGCCGGCCTCGAAGTCGCGCGTGGCTCGATAGGTATTCCACACCTGCACGGTGCGACCTACGAACTGATACCCGCCCGGACCTTCCATGCCATAGATGCACATATAAGCTCCGCCGATGCCGACGGCGTTCTGAGGAGTCCAGGTGCGGGCGGGGTTATACTTAGTCGTGACTAGACGATGGCGTGGATCGAGCGGTGTGGCGACGGGTGCGCCGAGATAGACATCGCCGAGTCCTAACACGAGGTAACTGGCGTCGAAGACGGTGCCCTGCACGTCGTCGATGGTGGCAAGTCCATTGACGCGGCGGATGAATTCGATGTTGCTCGGACACCAGGGCGCGTCGGGGCGCACGGTCTGCATGTATTTCTCGATGGCGAGGCGCGTGGATGGGTCGTCCCACGAGAGCGGCAGGTGGACGATGCGCGAGGGGACTTCGATGGCATCCACGTCCGGCAGTTCGCCCTCGGCCTTGAGCAAGACAGCCATGAGTTCCGCGAGCGGGATGACTCGGGAATCGTAGTGGATTTGCAGCGAGCGAATGCCCGGCGTGAGGTCGATGATGCCGGGAAGCCGCCGCGCCTCGACCCATTGCATGAGTGCGTGAACACGGAAGCGCAGCGCGAGGTCGAGCACGAGCGGGCCGTATTCGACGAGGAGATACTTATCGCTCGCCCGCCGGTAGCAGACGGCCACGCGGCCCGGTTCCTCCGGCAGCCGATGCTGCACCGCGTCCTCTTCCGTCTCAAGCGTCCTTTCCGTCCTGCCCGGCAGATCGACGATGGCATTCCACCGCGCATCCGAAAGATCGGCGAGCGCCTCGATGGTGCGATCTTGTTCGAGTTCGCGAGCGTTAGCCTCGTCGAGCGGCATCCGCCGAAAGCGCACGGTGTCGCCCGGCTGGAGCTGCCCCATTTTCCAAAGCTCCGCCTCAGCGATGCACGCGGGACACACGAACCCGCCAAGGCTGGGTCCGTCGGGACCAAGGATGATTGGCATGTCGCCAGTGAAGTCGATTGCGCCAATCGCATAAGCGTTGTCGTGGATATTCGACGGATGCAGGCCAGCCTCGCCGCCATCCGCGCGCGCCCATTGCGGCTTCGGGCCGATGAGGCGGATGCCGGTGCGGTTCGAGTTGAAATGCACTTTCCAATCCGTGCTGAAAAACATCGTAATGTCCGCGTCGGTGAAGAAGTCCGGCGCACCGTGCGGGCCGTAGATGACGCCGATTTCCCAAGCATGGGTATAGGTGGGGATGAGGGTAGTTAGGAGCGCGGTGCCTGCGGTGATGGCTGCGCTTTGACCCATGTGGAGCACATCACCCAGCCGCAGCGCGCGCCCGCCGTGCCCTCCGAAATTTCCCAGCGTGAAGGTCGCGCGACTGCCGAGATAACGCGGCACATTGAGCCCGCCGCGCACCGCGAGATACGCCCGCGCACCTACGCCTTCGACGGCGCGCATCCGCAGAATGTCGCCAGCCTGCACGGCGACACTCTGCCAGCGCGGCGCGCGGATGCCGTTGATTTCGGCCTGCATGTCCGCGCCGGTGATGGCGATTTCCGCAGCCATGTTAAAGCGCAGGGTCGCGCCAGTCATCAGCATCTCAAGACCGGCGGCGGATTCGGGATTGTTCAGCAGCCGGTTGGCAAAGCGAAAGGCGAGCACGTCCATCGGGCCGGAGGGCGGGACGCCGACATTCCAAAAGCCGGTGCGCCCCGGAAAATCTTGCACGGTGGTCTGCGTGCCCGCGTCGAGCACGTCGATGCTCGGTGGGAGATAGGTAAAGTCGGCGAGCGATTTCGTGATGATCTTTCCGTCGGCGAAAAGCGGGGTCGCGATGATCTGGCGAAGGTATTCGAGATTCGACTCGAGGCCGCCGAAGCGCGTGGCCGCGAGCGCGGTTTGCATCCGCGCGATGGCTGCCGGGCGATCCGCGGCGTGGACGATGATTTTCGCGAGCATCGGATCGTAAAAGGGCGTGACCTCGGTGCCGTTCTCGACCCACGTTTCGTTGCGTGCGTCCTGGTGAAAGGCGACTTCAGTTAGGACGCCGCAACTAGGTTGGAAGTTTTTGTTAGCATCCTCCGCATAGATGCGGACTTGGATGGAATGGCCGCGCGGCTGGTGCTTGTAGCTATCGAAGAAACTGGTGTCGCCCGCCGCGAGCCGCACCATCCATTCGACGAGATCGACGCCCGTGACTTCCTCCGTGACGCCGTGCTCGACTTGCAGGCGCGTGTTCACTTCGAGGAAATAATACGCGCCGCTGTCCGCATCGAAGACAAACTCGACCGTTCCCGCGGAGCGATACTTCACCACCTCACCAAGCTGGATTGCCGCCGCAAAAAGTCCCGCGCGCTGCTCGTCGCTCAAGCCCGGCGCGGGCGTCTCTTCGATCACCTTTTGATTACGCCGCTGCGCCGAACAATCGCGTTCACCCAGCGCAAGCACGCGGCCTTTTCCGTCGCCGAAAATCTGCACCTCGATGTGCCGCGCCCGCGCGACGAACTTTTCCAGAAAGATGCCCGACTCTTTGAAGTTACTCCGGCTTAGTCTTCCCACCGACTCGAAGGCGTCCGCGAGTTCAGCAGCATTCCAGCAAACGCGCATCCCGATGCCACCGCCGCCTGCGGTGCTTTTCAGCATCACGGGAAAGCCGATGCGTTCCGCTGCGTTCGCCGCTTCCTCCGCATCCGCGAGCAAGCCAGTGCCGGGGCAAAGCGGGACGCCGTGCTGCTCGGCGATGGCGCGCGCCGTGTGCTTCAGTCCGAACTCGCGCATCTGCCGCGGTGTCGGCCCGATGAACGCCAGACCCGCTTGCTCACAGTCTTCCGCGAAGTCCGCATTTTCGCTGAGGAAGCCGTAACCGGGATGAATCGCCTGCGCGCCGGTGAGTCGTGCGGCTTCAAGAATGCGGTCGATTTTCAAATAACTCTCCGCGACCGGCGGTGGGCCGAGCAGCACCGCTTCATCCGCATCGACGACGTGCAGCGAATGCGCGTCCGCTTCGGAAAACACGGCGACGCTGCCAGCGCCGAGCTTCTTCAAAGTGCGCGTGATGCGGCGTGAGATCGCGCCGCGATTGGCGATGAGGACTTTCGTGAACATGGTCAAAAGAAGCGGGCGCAGTGAATCTGGGGAGCGCGCGCGTCTCGCGTGCTGGTCTCCGCGTCCCGCGGAGACGGACTTTCCCGCGCGTCCGTCACACGAAGCGCGTTCATCTTCCCTGCGATCCACATCGAGGGAAGTTCGTTTCGGCGGGACGCCGAAACCAGCACGCGAGACGCGCGCGCTCCCTGGAGTTCCCACGCGCGCGTCACGCCCATATCAGCACACGAATCGGCGTGGGGTTGTAGCCGTTGCATGGGTTGTTGAGTTGCGGGCAGTTTGAGATGAGCGCGATGACATCCATCTCGGCGCGCATTTCCACGTAGCGACCGGCGGCGGAAACGCCATCGGCGAAGGTGAGCCCGCCGTCAGGTGTGACGGGGACGTTCATAAAGAAGTTGATGTTGTGGGTAAGGTCGCGCTTTCCCAGACCCATCTGCCGCGCGCTGCGCAAGAAGCTGTCGCGGCAGGCGTGCATCGCGCGTTTGTCGATGGCGTAGCGCACCATGTTGCTCTCGCACGCGCACGCGCCGCCGAGCGTGTCGTGACGTCCACAGGTGTCGGCGGTGATCGTTAGGAGGACGTTGCCGCGCGTGGACATCAGCTTGGTTCCAGTCGTCAGATAGATCGCACCTTGTTCGCAAATCGTATCCTGCGCGCTGTAGCGGTCGGCGGGGTCGGCGGCGTTGAAGAAGAGCGTGTCGGCGGCCTGATTGCCTTCGAGGTCTTCGATGCGAAAGGTCTGGCCGCGTTTGATGACGTGAATCCACGGATCGCCTGCGAGGATCGTAAAATCGTAAATCGCCGTGGCGGAATCGAGAGGGCTCTCAGTCAGCGTGCTCATAGAAAATAACGCTCTGTAAGAATGACCCCGCGCTGGTTTTCCGGGCGGGAATTGCGGCAGTAATCGTCCGCTCCCGGCGGCGGCGAACTGTAGATGGTTAGCTTCACCGGCTTCGGCGCGTAGGCTGGCGATGGGTCGAGGGGATGGATGCACGTATTCAAAACGACGAGCGTGTTCATCTCCGCGCGCAGATCGACGAATGCGCCAGGTTTCGAGTTGCCTTCGTGAAAGTGGAGCGCGCCCCCGTCATCCACCGTCACTTTGCTGAAAAAGTTCACGCACATCGCGAGGTCGCGCTCGTCCATTCCATATTTTCCGAGTTCGGTGATGAAGTTGTCGTGTGCATTGCGATGCCAGTCGTTGCGCGCGGCCTGGTAGTTCCTCACGCCGTATTTTTCACCCACGATTTTCGCCGTGGACCAGCCTGCGAGCGGATCGTGCCAGCCACAACTATCCTCGGTGATCGAGACGAGGATGCGGCCCATGTCGCTGTAAAGGCAGTGGCCTTTGGTGAGTCGCGCGGTATGCTGGCACTTTAGCGTGTCGGGGAGATTGAGCCGCTCGGCGAATAGCTCGAAGTTATACATCAGCGCCGCGATGTTGGTGCCGCCTTCGACATCCGTAAGGCGTAAAGTCGTTCCGCGTTTCAGAACATGCGACCAGTTCGCGCCCGCGGGCACGATTTCCTCGAAACGGATGAGCGATGGATCAAGCGTGGACATGGATCAGTGAATGGGCGGCAGGATCGTCGAGGTGACCGTGAGGTAGCCGTGCTTCACGCCTTTGCAGGCGATGAGTTCGGCGGCGATTTGCTTGAGCCGGTAGCCGGGCCCTTGCACGAGCAGGACTTCGAGGCTGTGGTGATTTTCCAGATGCACGCGCTGCGAGGAGATGACTTCCTTGAGCCACTTGTGCTGGAGGTTCAGCAGGCGCGTCGCGAGGCCGGACTTCGCGTGGTCGTAAATGAGGGTAATCGTGCCGGCCATCACGCCCTTCCCGAGTTCCTGCTGATGCGAGACGAGCTGCTCGCTAATCATCTTCGAGATCGCATCCGAACGGCTGGCGTAGCCGCGTTTCGCCACCATGTCGTCCAATTCATCGAAGAGGGTGACAGGCAGGGAAATGCTGATGCGGGCGGCGTTGGATTTACGGCGTGAGCGGGCCATGGGCTGGTCGGGCAGGCGACGGGCTAGCAGCTACCATGCGAGGAAAATCGTGTCCAGAGCGAGTAATACTTTTTCTCATGAAAATCATACCGTCGCTGGGAAAAGGCGGCGCATTTTGACCAGCGAAGCTGCCGCGAATTGCGCAGCGTGTGAATTTGTTTGCGCATCGTAATACTCGGCATAAAACGATCAAACGTCTCTCAACCCTTTGCCAAGGCTGCTTTGCTGGCGGATGGTCGATTCCGAACGCGCAGTGGCATGGGGATTGCAAACGACTTTTTTTCCGCAAACCAGTGCGGCCAATCCTACACCACCAAATCCATGACCCTAAAATCACTGCTCAGTTCCGCGTTCGCCTTCGCGCTCGCCGTCACCCTTCAGGCTGAACCGCTCAAAATCGGTTACTCCGACTGGCCGGGCTTCACCATCCTTGAAGTCGCCAAGCAAAAAGGCTGGTTCAAAGAGGCTGGCGTCGAGGTCGAGTTGATCTGGTTCGATTACCTGCCGTCGCTCGATGCCTTCTCGGCGGGGAAAGTGGATGCCGTCACCGTGGTCGCGACGGATGCGCTGGTGAACGGCGCGAACGGCGCGAAGAGCAAGATCATCTGCCTGCTCGATTACAGCGATGGCAGCGACATGATTATCGGCACGCAGGGCGTGAATTCGCTCAAGGATTTGAAAGGTAAAAAAATCGGCCTCGAAGTGACGCTCGTCGAACATCTGCTGCTGCTGAAAGGACTCGAGATGAATGGCATGAAGCAAAGCGATGTGGAACTCGTGAACACGCCGACGAACGACACGCCGCAGGTGCTCGGCAGCGGGAAAGTCGGCGCGGTCGCCGCGTGGTATCCGGTGTCCGGTCAGGCGTTGAAAGCGGTCGCGGGATCGAAGGCGCTTTTTACCAGCGCGGATGCGAAGGGGCTGATCTATGACTGCCTCGCGGTGAATCCGAACAGCTACGCGAAGAACAAAGCGGACTGGGAGAAGGTCGTGAAGGTCTATTACAAGTGCGTCGATTATATCTACGACGCGGCAACGAAGGATGATGCCATCAAAATCATGTCGGCGAAGGTCGGGGCGGACGCGGCGGAGTATGCGAAGGCGATTCCCGGCACACACTTCCTCACGCTCGCGGAGGCGAAGAAGGCATTCAAGAAAGGCGACGGCTTGGACTCGATCTATGGGTCGATGACTTACGGCAATAAATTCAATATGGATAACAAGGTGTACAAGGTGTCGCAGAAGCCCGAAAACTATCTCGTGCCGGGCATCGTTGAAGCCATGAAGTAACTCCGGCATCATGGCGCACAGCGACTGGCTCGGACTCAAGGCAGAGCTGCCGCACAGGCGGAAGGTGCTGCTCACCGCGCTGTCGTTCCTCGCGCCGCTGCTGCTGTGGTGCGCGGTGAGTTACATCCCGTGGCTGTGGCATCCGAATGTGTTCATCACCGCGCCCGGCGATGTGGACTACTTCACGGACGACATGGAGGTGCCGCGCGCGGACTTTCACCGGGAGATGGAAAAGGTGCGCGCGGCGGGTGGAACGCTGCCGGAGGGGCATCGCGTGAACCCCGTCTATCTGCCCGCGCCGCATAAGGTGGCGCGCGCGTTTTACAGCGCCTTCACCACCGAGCCACGTCTGCCAAATGAACCGTGGCTGCATCAATCGCTCGGGCACAGCATTCGCACGATCTTCTGGGGCTTCTTCCTGTCATCGCTCGCCGGCGTGCCGCTGGGGATTTTGTGCGGCACGTATCGCTTCTTTTCGCGATTGCAGGAGCCGTTCATCGAGTTCTTTCGCTACCTGCCCGCGCCGGCGTTTGGCGCGTTGTGCGTCGCGATCCTCGGCATCGACGATGGGCCGAAGATCGCGATCATTTTCATCGGGACGTTTTTCCAGCAGGTGCTCGTGATCGGAAACACCGTGCGCAAAGCCGATCCCGCGCTCATCGAAGCCGCGCAGACACTCGGCGCGCGAGGGTGGCAGTTAGTCAGGCGGGTAGTTATCCCGGCGTCCATCACCGACATCTATACAGACATGCGCATCCTGCTCGGTTGGGCGTGGACTTATCTTATCGTCGCGGAAGTTGTCGGCACGATGTCGGGCATCACGTTCTTCATCAACCAGCAGGCGCGCTACCGAAACTTCGACAACGTCTTCGCGGCCATCGGCATGATCGGCATCATCGGCCTCACCACCGACATGCTTCTCGCTTGGGTCGGCACGCTGATTTTTCCGTGGAAACGCAAGGGTCGCTCGCGCAAGTCGAAGGCCATTCCGGTGTCGATGATCGCCGTGCAAAATCGCGGCGACGAGAATCCTGCCGACGAGCCGCCTGCGGCGGAGTTGGAAAAAATCGCGGAGCCCGAGCCGCCGCCCGCGCTCAGCAAACCCAGCGAAACCTGACCCATGACCATCGCTGCACCCGGACTTCCTGATTACCGCACGCAATTGCCCGCCGTCGCCGCGCGCTTCGAGCGCATCCGGCAGCGGCCGGTGGTTTTGAATGTGGACGATTTGAAAAAATCGTTCGGTTCGCCGGAGCACGAACACGTCGTTTTCGATCATGTTTCGTTCGACATCCATCGGCGCGAATTCATCACCATCATCGGCCCGTCGGGTTGTGGAAAATCCACGTTCATCCGCATCGCGGCAGGGCTCGACGAATCGAGCGGCGGCGAAATCCGGCTCGATGGAAAACCGATCCACGGTCCCGGCCCGGATCGCGGCATGGTCTTCCAAGGCTACACGCTTTTTCCATGGAGGACGGTGAAGCAGAACGTGATGTTTGGCCTCGAAATGCAGGGCTCCGAGGCGGTGCTCGCGGAGAGTGATGCGCGGCAGTGGCTCGAAATGGTGGGCCTGAGCCGGTTCGAGGATTCGTATCCGCACGAACTTTCCGGCGGCATGAAGCAGCGCGTGGCCATCGCGCGGGCGCTCGCGAACAATCCGCAGGTGCTCATCATGGACGAGCCCTTCGGCGCGCTCGATGCGCTCACGCGTTGCAAGATGCAGAGTTACCTTTTGCAAATCTGGAAGCGCGTGAACGTGACGATCCTTTTCATCACACACGATCTCGATGAAGCCATTTACCTTTCCGATCGCATCCTCGTCCTCGGCGTGAATCCCGGCGGCGTGCGCGAGTTCATCGAAAATCCCGTGCCGCGTCCGCGCAGCGTGAGCCAGTTTCTCTCGCCCGAATTTCTCGCGCTCAAAGCGCGGCTCGACGACCTCATCCACACGCCCACGAGCGACGACGAAGAGGACGACAAGCTGCCCGTTATCAAACTCACCGATGCCGGCGACGATGTGGAGTGAAGGAAAGATGCCGCTCCTTGGAAAAAGAATTGGTCCTCCGCTCGCGCGCTTCCTAGTCTCCGCCCCGACTCTCACCACCGCATGAAACACACATCCATCCGAAAAATCGTTCCCGCGCTCGCCGCGCTTACGCCCGCCATCGCCTCCGCGCATCCCGGCCATTCCCCGCTCGATCCGAGCGCCGGGCACCCATCGGAAATCGGCACGCTGCTGCTCGCCACCGCGCTGACCGTCGCCGTCTTTGTCGGCGCACGCTGGCTCGCGGAGCGGAACCGCTGATGCACCTCTCCCCGCGCGAGCAGGAAAAACTCCTCGTCGTGGTCGCCGCCGATCTCGCGCGGCGGCGGCAGGCGCGCGGGCTGAAGCTGAATTATCCCGAGGCCATCGCGATCATCACGTTCGAGATTTTTGAAGGGGCGCGCGATGGCCGGAGCGTCGCGGAGTTGATGAGCTTCGGGACGACGATTTTGAAAAAGAACGACGTGATGGAAGGCGTCGCCGAGATGATCCACGAGGTGCAGGCAGAGGCCACGTTTCCCGATGGGACGAAGCTCGTGACCATTCACAATCCGATCCGATGATCCCCGGCGAAATCATCCCCGCATCCGCGCCCGATCTCGAAGCCAACGCGGGCCTCGAAACAAAAGTGCTCGCGGTCGCGAACACTGGCGACCGGCCCGTCCAGGTCGGGAGCCACTACCATTTTTACGAAACGAATACGTCGCTGCGTTTCGATCGTGAAGCCGCGCGGGGATTCCGGCTGAATATCCCGGCGGGAACAGCCGTCCGCTTTGAGCCCGGCGACACGCGCGAAGTCGAACTCGTGGCACTGGCCGGCACCCGCGAAGTCTTTGGGCTGAACGGCAAGATCAACGGCCCGCTTTGATGCCATAACTCGGCACCCATGACGGGCGGGGCGCGGACGCTCGCGGCGCTGGATCGTGATTCGTTTCGCGACGGGGATATACGGCGGGGAAACAGATACGCTGACGGAGTGGAGCTTGGCGCCATGCTCGCCGTGCATGGCCGGTGTGCCACTCACGACTTCGCTCATCCTCCGCGCTCCCTTTTTCAAAAAAACTCCGTAACAATCCCGCGCGTCTGTCTCAGGGAGCGGGCAGACACCATGAACACCTCCACGCCAAACACCTGCCAGAAATGCGGCAAACCCATCCTCGAAGGCTCGCCGCGCGGCCTTTGCCCGATGTGCCTCATCAGCACCGTCGCGAAAATCGACGAGCCGCTCCCGACGAACGCGCCCTCGCCTGAACTCGACGATCTGCGCGCCGTTTTCCCGCAACTCGAAATCCTCGAACCGCTCGGCGCGGGCGGCATGGGCCGCGTCTATAAAGTGCGGCAGCCGAATCTCGATCGCATCGTCGCGTTGAAGCTGCTCCCGCCTGCCTATGCCGCCGATCCCGAATGGGTCGAGCGTTTCACCCGCGAGGCCCGCGCGCTCGCCCGGCTCAATCATCCGCACATCGTGCAGGTCTTCGATTTCGGCGAAACCGCGCCGGATGAAAAGGGCCAGCGTTTCCCTTTCCTGCTCATGGAATACGTCGATGGCGTGAACTTGCGGCAGGCGCTCCGCAACGGCGCACTCACGGCGCGCGAGGCGCTCACCATCGTCCCGTCCGTCTGCGCCGCGCTGCAATACGCGCACGATCAGGGCGTGCTGCATCGCGACATCAAGCCCGAGAACATCCTGCTTGACACGCTGGGCCGCGTGAAGATCGCCGACTTCGGCCTCGCGAAACTGCACGGCGACAGCGCGCCCGGCCTCACGCTCACCGCGACCGGCGCGCAACTCGGCACCGCCGCTTACATGGCTCCCGAGCAAATCGAAAAGCCGCACGACGTCGATCACCGCGCGGACATTTATTCCCTCGGCGTCGTCTTCTACGAACTGCTCACCGGCGAGCTCCCGCTCGGCCGTTTCCTCTCGCCCAGCGAAAAATCCGGCACCGACCCGCGCCTCGACAGCATCGTTTTCCGCACTTTGGAAAAAGAACGCGACCGCCGTTTTCAAAGCGCCACCGAGATGCGGACCGAAGTGGAAAACGTCGCCAGTCATCCCGCGCCCGAGTTGCCGCCAGCACCCGCCGCGCCCGTTCCTGCTTCCCCGCCCCGTCGCCCCACCACGGCGCAACACGTATTCCTTGTGCTCGCGAGTTTCTGCATCATCGGCATGCCGTTTGCCGCCAGGACGCATTTCGTCCACCCCGGCATCATGTTCGTGCTGGTGGTCCTCCTCTGCGCGCTGGCCAAGGCTTGGCCCCGCTTTTTCGGCAACGCCAAAGTGCCACCTTCGCCCGCCGTGAAGGCGAATATCAACCCGTGGCCGCGTCGCATTTTTCTGCTCATCGTCACGCTTATCGTCCTACCCGTGCTGCTCATCGGCATCGGGCTGATCGTGCCTTATTTTGCGGCTCGGACGCCTCGCGCCGTGCTCGGGCTTAGCCCTGCGGCGGATGTCGTCACGCCGGAACGCGCGCCCTTCGTCGCGCGGCTGCCGGAAGGCTCCATCGAACTCCTCGCCGTCTCGCATTATCCGTCGGCGGGCGAGGCGTGGTGGAAGATGGACGGTTCGCCCGCGAAGG
>JAYVRQ010000677.1:0-11620 GCA_043776145.1 Chthoniobacteraceae bacterium | reverse complement strand
CGGCAGCCGTTGGACCTTCGCGATCTGGGGCGCGCTGCACGGCCTCGCACTCATCGCATATCGCGAGTGGACGCTGCGATTTTCCGCGAAAATGTGGAACGCCTTCGCCGTGGCGCTCACGTTTTACTGGACGTGCATCACCTGGATTTTCTTCCGCTGCGCCGATCTCACGCAACCGATGACCGGCGAGGATTTCGTCCGCGCGAAAACGATCCTCAACGCCTTCGTGCTGTGTCGGAGCAGCGGCGCGCAGCAACTCGACGCGCTCTTGCTGACAGCATTCGCGGGTCTCGCGATCCTCCACTGGCTCAACTACCGGCGCGTCTTCTCGACATGGTGGCGCGCAGTGCCCGGCCCCGCATTCGCCGCCGGCTACGGCCTCGCCTTCGCGCTCGTGCTCCCGTGGGTGCCCGCGCGCTACGCACCGTTTATCTACTTCCAGTTTTGAACGACACCTTCACCTTCCGCCGCTGTCTCCTGCTCTGCGTGCCCGCGCTGCTCGTCGGCGGATGGCTGCGCGTCGAGATGCTCGATGGCTGGCGCGGCGGGCTCTACTTCGGGCCGGACTCCGGCTCGTATTGGGAAAGCGCGTTTCGCTTCGCGCAGGGCGGACACTTCAGCGAAGGCGGCAAACGCCCGTGGCTGTATCCCGTCATCGTGTGGCTCGCGAGTCACGGGCCGGTGAGTCCGGCGTTCAGCGTCGTGCTCGTGCAGCAATTCGTCGCGTGGCTTTCCATCGTCGTGCTCGGCGCGCTCGTCCGCGCGATCCTGCCGTGGGGGCAATGGTTCGTCACGCCCGTCACGTTGCTTTACGCAGTGCAGCCGGAGATTCTGTATTGGGGCCACGTCCTCATCGCGGATTCGCTCTTCATTTCGGTGACGCTGGCCGTCGCGCTCGTCGTCACGCTTTACTGGCAGCGGCCTGCGTGGTCGCTGCTCGCCATCGCGGTCGCGCTCATCTTCGTCGCGATGGCACTGCGCCCCGTCGGTCGTGCGCTGTGGCTCAGCTTCATCCCGATCGCGCTGCTCGTTCCGCAGGTGGAGTGGCGGCGAAAACTCCCGCACGCCGCCGCGCTCGCGCTGCTGTATTTTCCCGCGTCGAAAGCCACGTCGGTCAGCCAGGGCACCGATCTGCTCTTCGCCTCCACACTCCCGCTCATGCGCCTCGACACCCCGCTGCACGCGGACCTGAAAGCGGAACTGCGCCCGCAGGTCGAGGCCGCACGCGCGGATTTGTGGCGCTACATCACGGTCGGCCAGCGCGAGGTCTGGGGCGAACTGGTCGATGACGATCCCGCCGATCGCGACACCGTTTTGCAAAAGCTGCGCACCGACAAAAAACGCTACTCGCAGGTCCGCCGCGAGATCAGCCACGAAGCCCTCTGGCACTCGCCCTTCACCTACGCGCGCATGGTCGCGATGAAGATCCTCCACGTCTGGTCGCTCGGCGATTCCCACGAGCGGCTCGACCCTGCGCGCTGGCTCGCGACGGGCGAAAAATTCCTCGGCACCGCCTCGCAAAAAATCGACCCGCAGTTTCCCGCCTTCGTCCTTGGCGATCCGAAAATCGCTGACGCCGAAACGCTCCACGCCGCTCTCGTGAAAACGCTCGCCGCCACCGGCAGCCAGTCGCGCGTGCTGCGTGCGCTGGATTTTTTCAACGAAGCCACGCGCCCCGATCACTGGTGGTGGATTGTCCCCGCCGCGCTCGGTGTGTGCGTCTTTCCGTGGATGCGCGACGGTCATCGCCTCGTGCCCGTGCTCGTCCTCGCCGCCGGTTATCTCGGGATGACGTTCGTCGTCGGCCGCGCCGTTGGACGTTACCGGCTGCCCGTCGAGTTCGCGCTTTACCTCTGCGCCGCCACCGGGCTCGCTGCGCTTCCCGCGCTTTTCGTAAAGCGATCAAACCGATGAACGAACCACTCACCTTCCGCCGCTGCCTCCTCCTCTGCCTGCCCGCGCTCCTCATCGGCGCGGCGCTGCGCATCTCGATGCTCGCGGCGCTGCCGGAAGGCTACTACGGGCCGGACTCGAACAGCTACTTCTCGACCGCGAAACGGCTCTGGAACGAAGGCAAATGGTCGGTCGGCGAAAAGCGGCGGTGGGTTTATCCCGTCTTTCTCGCCGCGCTACCGCCGCTGCCGGGCACGCCTTCGCGCATCGTGCCCGTGGTGCAGCACGCGGCGGGGCTCGCCTCGCTCCTCGGCATCGGCTGGATCGTCGGGCACGTCACGCGGCGGCGCGCGATTTGGATTCCTGTGGTCACGACACTCGCGGCGATCTGGCCGTTGATGCTTTGGTACGAGCATGAGATTCAAGCCGAGGCGCTCTTCGCATCCGCATACATCCTCGCGGTCGCGGCGCTGTTTCCGACGGCGCGATTGCGCGAAGGGCGGCGGCTCATGTGGTTCCTGCTCGCGGCGGCACTCGTCGTCGCGCTGAAGCCGCACGGGCGCGGACTGTGGCTCGGGTGCATGGGCGCAGCGGTGCTGGTCGCGGGTGTGCCGTGGCGCTGGAAATGGCGCGACCTCGCGGCGGCGGCGCTCGGTGTTCTCGTCATCGTCACGTCGGGCAGCTCGAAGCAGGGGAACTGGCTGCTGCTCAGTTCGGTGCTCCCGCTCGTGCCGACCGAGGGCGCGAAGTGGCCGGAGGAACGCGCGGAGTTGCAGCCGCTCATCGAGGAAACCCGCGCGCAACTCGCGATCTATCCGTGGCGGCAGGGCCGCTACAAAAAGCGCGTGATGACGGATCGCCCCGGCGTCGCGATCAGCGAGAAGTGGGCGGCGCTGACGAAAGACCGTCCGCGTTTCGTGAAGGTGTGCGGCGACTTCGCGAAGGAGGCAATCCGCGCGCATCCGTTCGAGGTCGCGCGGCTGAGCATCATGAAATGCGCGCTCGCCTTCGCCCGCGACGATGCGCCTTCGCGGCTGTCACCGGCGGGATTTTGGAGAGAACAACTCGACGACAACGACGAACGCTGGATCGACAACCCGAAGGAACTCGAACTTTTCTACGGTTTCGACAAGGCGCGTTACGATGCGGTCGCCGCCGAGGGAGCACGCGCCAGTTTTCCAGTCCGCGCAAAGCTCGCCAGCTTTGCGCGCGCGTTCAGCTTCTCCATCGACGGACACGAAATTTCCGAGGATCGCCACGACGTGCGCCCGACGTGGCTCGGCTTCCTCGCGCTCGCAGGTTTGCTCATCGCGATGCGGCGCTCGCGCGAACTCACGATCCTCTGGCTCCCGCTCACGCTTTACCTCGCCACCGTGTTCGCCGTCGGAGATCGCGTGGATCGCTATGTGCAGCCGGTTGAGTGGATGGGTCTGGTGCTCGCGGTGCTCGCCGTGGATGCGCTGCTCGATTTGATGCGGCGCGTCTTTTATAGGACCAAAAGGACGGAAGGGACTTGAACGCTCAACCGAGCCGGAAGCGCATGTCCCGCACGACGCGCCCGCCGAAACGCTTTTTGAGTTTCGCGAGGATTTCCCGCTTCCACACGCGCTCCAATTCACAATGCACCGTGGGCTGGAGCACATGCACATAGAGCACGCCGTCCTTGAGCCGCTGTGGCGAGGCGTGTTTCGCCACAAAATCGCCGACGATCTCCGCCCATGCGCGAACCACTTCCTCCTCGCACAGCCGCTCTCCCAAGCCGAGCCCCTTCATCACCTTCGCCAGCGCATCCCCGATCGGCCTCGCCGTCTCGCGCGGGAACGGCATCTCCGGCAACCCGCGCCATTCCGCCAGCACACGCGCGCGGAGTTGGTCGGGCTTCATGGAAACCGCCAATCCTAGCCGTTCGAGCCGATCGCCTCGACCGGGCAGCCTTCCATCGCTTCCTTGCAGAGCGCCTCTTCCTCGGGCGACTCCGGTTGCTTGTGAACGTAGCTGTGACCGCCGTCGTCGTTGCGCGTGAAATTCGCGGGGGCCGTCTCGCGGCAGAGATCGCAGTCGATGCACTGATCGTCCACGTAGAAGGTTCCGGTGACGTTCTCAGGATATTTGTTTGCGACTTCAGCCATGATGTTTTGCTTTTTGGAAAGGGCGCGAAAGTAACGGCTGCCACTTGCGGCGCAATGACTTTTTCCAGCCGCTCCGACCGCCGAATCCACAATTGACCCCCGCTCACCGCGTCCCGATGTTTCCCGGCTATGACTGACAAACTTCCCGCACCCATCATCGCCGCCGAGGGCTGGCATGTGCTGCATCTTTTTTACAAGGTCGAGGCCGGCCAGTGGTCGCTGCTCAGCAACGAGGAGCAGATCGACGCGAAGACCCAACTCACCGAATTGATCGCCGAAATCCGCGCGACCGAGAACGTGCAGTTGCTCACCTTCGCGATGGTTTCGCCGAAGTCGGACCTCGGTTTCATGCTGCTCGGCGCGGACCTGCATGTGGTGAACACGTTTGAGAAACGCATCACCAACTCGCTCGGCGCGGACATCCTCACGCCCACCTACAGCTACCTCTCGATGACCGAGCGCAGCGAATACACCACGAGCGAGGAGCAGTATTCCGCCGAACTCACCGCCGACGAAAATCTCCAGCCCGCCACGCCCGAGCACGACGCGAAGATGGAAGCCTTCCGCCAGCGCATGGCGAAATACATGAAGGATCGCCTCTATCCCGTGCTGCCGCCGTGGCCGGTGATGTGTTTTTACCCGATGAGCAAGCGCCGCGCGGAAGGGCAAAACTGGTACGCGCTGCCCTTCGAGGAGCGGCGAAAACTAATGATGGGCCACGCGCGCATCGGGCGGACCTGGCACGGGAAAATCCTGCAACTCATCACGGGCTCGACCGGGCTCGACGATTGGGAGTGGGGCGTGACCCTGCTCGCGCACGATCCGATGAACATCAAAGGCATCATCTACGAAATGCGCTTCGATGAAGTGAGCGCGAAGTACGCGGACTTCGGCGAATTCTACATCGGCCTGCAAGTCCCGCTGGATGAGCTTTTCCGAAGGGTGCTGCTGTAAGGCAATGGGAGCACCGCACGATGAAACCCGCCCTCGCCATACTAGATGCGGTGCTCATCTTACTGTCGTTCGCGGCCGTTGGCTCTCAACTCGATCCGCCTATGTCGAAGTTCGTTGATAACGAATACGAGCGGTATCGTTCTGCACTTTTCTTCGCCGGGTTCGTGTACTTGCATTGGTCCTTTTGGCGCTTGCTCGTGCCGCGCGGCATTACCGAACACTCGTGCGCGCGTTTCGCATGGGGAAGACCACGCACCGGCTTTTTCCGAGGCACCATCGGCTTCGGATATTTAAGCGTGGGAGCCTATTGCTTCGAGCGCGCGCAGTTCACAAGTGGCGATGGGCGTCTCTCCCATCAATTTTCATTTTGGATGGGCCTGATATTGATTCTTATCGGGACAGCAGTTCGATCCCGCGAAGTCATGTTGCACTTGGCAAGCGGACGAGCTTGGGAAGCTACCAAGCAAGATTCCAACGCCAAAGCCGTCGTCAGTGCAGATGCACCGACCCTTCATGCAAACTCCTGAAAAACGCCACCGTCTGGCGGAAATCATGAAAGCGCACGCTCCGCTCGTCATCGCGTACAGCGGCGGGGTGGACAGCGCGTATCTGCTCGCGGCGGCGCATGAATGCTTGGGCTCGCGGGTGCTCGGCGTGATCGCGGACAGCGCGAGCCTGCCGCGGCAGGCGCTGGCGGATGCGCTCGCGCTGGCGCAGGAAATTGGGGCGCAGGTGGAAGTCGTGCGGACGGCGGAACTCGACAATCCGAGCTACGCGAGCAACCCGATGAACCGTTGCTACTTTTGCAAAGCGGAGCTTTTCACGCGGCTCGATGCGCTCGCGGCGGAGCGTGGGTTCAAGGCCATCGCGTACGGTGAAAATGCGGACGACATGAAGCAGGTGCGCCCAGGCAGGCAGGCGGCGGCGGAGTTTTCGGTGATCGCTCCGCTGCGCGACGCGGGGCTCACGAAGGCGGAAATCCGCGCGCTTTCCCACGACCTCGGACTGCCCACCGCCGACGCGCCCGCGCAGCCCTGCCTCAGCTCGCGCATTCCGCACGGCACGCCAGTGACGACCGATGCACTCGCGATGATCGAGCGCGGCGAGGCATTAGTCCGCAGCCTTGGGTTCAAAGTTTTTCGCGTGCGTCACATCGTCGAAAACGATGGAGCACCGAGCGCCAAAGTGCAGATCGCGCCGGACGAAATGGATCGCGTCCCCGCGTTCACCGCCGCACTACACGACGGCCTCTTCGCCGCCGGATATGCCGCAGTGCAGATCGACCCCGCCGGTTATCGAACTACTCATCCATGAAAGCCATCTCCCTCGATCAACCGCAGCAATTCCGCCCCATCGAAATCCCCGAACCCGCCGCGCCCGCGCCGGGCGAGGCGCTCGTCCGCATTCACCGCATCGGCATCTGCGGCACGGACTACGGCGGCTACCTTGGCAAGATGCCCTTCTTCAGCTACCCGCGCATTCCGGGGCACGAACTCGGCGTCGAAGTCCTCGCCGTCGGCGATGGCGTCGCAAACGTGAAGCCCGGTGACCGCTGCTCGGTCGAGCCTTACATCAACTGCCAGCGCTGCTACTCGTGCCGGCGCGGACACACGAATTGCTGCGAGACGAACAAGACCCTCGGCGTCATGTGCGACGGCGGAATGTGCGAACGCTTTCTCCTTCCCGCGCGCAAGCTCCACATCTCGCGCACGCTTTCCTACGACCAGCTCGCACTCATCGAAACGCTCGCCATCGGCTGCCACGCGGTGAATCGCGGCGCAGCGCAGCCGGGCGAACACGTCCTCGTCATCGGCGCGGGGCCGATCGGTTTGTCGGTCATCGAATTCGCGCGGCTCAGCGGCGCGCGCACCATCGTCATGGACATGAACGCCGCGCGTCTCGCTTTCGTGCGGGAGAAAATAGGCGTGCCCGACACCATCCTGCTCGCTCCCGATGGGGAAGCCGCCGCGCTCGAAAAACTCAGCGCGATCACGAACGGCCAGCTTGCCGATGTCGTCGTGGATGCCACGGGCAGCAACCAGTCGATGGCCGGCGCGCTCGCCTACTGCGCTTACGCCGCGCAGCTCGTTTATGTCGGCATCACGCAGCAAGAAGTCAGCTTCCTCCACGCGCCCATCCTGCACCGCCGCGAAGTGACCATCATGGCCAGTCGCAACGCACTCCCCGGCGATTTCACGCGCATCGTTTCACTCATCGAGGATGGCAAAATCGACACGCGCCCGTGGATCACGCACCACGCGAAATTCGACGACATGATCGCGATTTTCCCGACATGGCTGAAGCCGGAGACCGGCGTCATCAAGGCCGTCGTCGAAATGTCGTAGCTACTTCGCGGCGTCGATGGCGGTGCTGAATTTTTCGAGGTTCGAGTAGTCGTCCTTCCATGTCGTGTACATCACGCCGAGCACGCTGCCGGGCACTTTCTTCGCGGCGGCGAGCCAGTCGGCGACTTTCGCGGGGTCGGCGTCGTAGTATCCGGCGAGGACTTGTTTGTTCCCTCGATCGGCGAAGAACTTCAGGCTCTCCGCGCGCTTCTCGAAATACCACGGGAGGATGATGACGTCCTTGTCGAGTCCTTCCCATGAACCAGTGAGCGGGCCGTTGACGAGATAGTATGGGCCGGGGACGGCGTTGTGATTGGGATCGAACATGTCGTTCCAAACGTAGATGCGTCCGCCGGGATTCACGTCGCGCAGGATCGCGATGCAACGCTTCACATTGTCCGCGAGCATCGCGCCGGGTGTGATGCCGCGGGCCTGGCAGGCGGCGCACCAATTCATCACGCGGATTTCATCATGCGACATCATGTAGCCCTTCGCGCCCCACGCGGCGTGCAGCCTCTGCGCTTGATCGCGGAGCAGTTCGTAGGTCTTTGGCTCGGACAAACAAATCGTGGCTTGCTGGTCATAAACGGTCGCGCCGTGGAAGTAACTTGCGTGCAATTTCGTGCCGTCAGGCAGCTTCGTCTTGAGCATCGGCGGCTCGTGATACGGGTCGTATTCCCCGCGGTACGGCTTTGCGCCAAGAAGCGGATCGCTCAGCGTCTCGAAGTCGCGGCCTTCGGTGAGCGCCTTGCCGTCCGCTCTCGCGATGACGAGCGGCGTGCCGGGGCGGCGCGTCATGTTGAGAAAGGCGACCTCCTCGATCTTCGCATCGTCCCACCAAAGCGAACCCGCGCCCGCGCCCCACACGCCGAAGAACAGCGAAACATCGGTGAATCGCTGCGAGTTGAAGGCGACGTGATGCACCGTCCAATCCTGCGTCGGCTTCACACCGAGGTTCGCCCATTGCAACGACACATCACCCGCTTTCTCAGGCAGAGCCTTGATCTCCGGCTGGCCGTGAAAATCCTTCGTCTTGATTCGGATCGAGACGTGGTACTGCCGCCACGGCTGGAGTTTCAGTTTTTGCACGATTCGTGAGTTCTTGTCGCCGCCATCGGTGAGCCGGGCCGCGCCGTTTTCAGAAACGATGTTGTCGTCCTTCCAAGACCACTTTTTCAGATCGGAAAAATCTCCGCCCGGCAAAGTTGGCGCGTCGGGATCATCGACGCGTGCGACTCCGCCTTGGACGACGAGCGGCATGTCTTTCACCGGCATCGCTTCGATCAAGTTCACGTCCTGGCCGAGAATGTCATTCGAGTAGCCGACGGGGAAGACGGCGGGGACGATTTCGAGTTTCAGGTCGGCGGCGATCTGCTTCACGCGGTCCACATTTTTGAAGTAGCGCGTGTCCATTTCACTGAGGCGGCCAAACTTGGAATCGCTCAGCAGCACGTGTGTGTAGCCAGCCGCGGAGGCTCGCCGCCACAGGGTTTCGAGGCGGTCGATGTTTTTGTCCACGAGCAGGTTCGTGGATTGGTAGAGCCATTTCTCCAGAGCGTGAGATGGGACGGATAGGACCAATAGGACCAATAGGATGTATTTCATAAGGCGGGAGGTTTCAGGAGCGATGGATCGTTATCGATGGCATCGCGAAACGATGGGTAGCCCGGGGTCCAGCCGAGTGCGCGCAGCTTGGTGTTGCTGACGCGCTTACTCGTCCAGCCGCGTTTGCGGTTTGGGTCGATCGGGCCGGGTGGCGGCAGCGGTTTTTGGAAACGCCGGGCGAGCCATTCGTACACGGCGCGCTGCGTCATCGGCTCGTCGTCGCACACGTTGAAGATTCCGCGCGCCCCGCTCTCGATGAGCAGCGCGAGCGCGGCGGCGATGTCGTCGCGATGCACCTGGTTGATGAAGCGTCCGCCGTCGCCCTCGATGACGGCTTCCCCGGTAAAGAATTTCTTCAACAACACCGACCGCCCCGGCCCGTAAATCCCCGCGAGCCGCGCGACGCAGCCGCCGCGCGCGAGCACGAATTCCTCCGTCTCGCGCAGGATGCGCCCGGTTTCGCGATCCGGCTTGGCGGCGCTTTCCTCGCTCACCACCGCTCCACCGGTCTGCGCATAGACCGAGGTGCTGCTCGTGAAAACGAACACGCTGGGCGCGAGCACTTCCGCCAGCGCGCGCGCGCCTTCGAGATAGACGGCCCGGTATTGCTCCACGCCGCCGCGTCCCGAACTCGCACAATGCACCACGGCCTCGACCGCAGGCAGTCGCGCAATCGCCGCGCGATCTGTGATGTCGCAGGCCGTCACCGGGAAGGCTTCCCCTGCCAAAGCCGCCGCCGATTCCGCCGAATGCGTCCCGCCGATCACCTGCCAGCCGCGCCCGTGCAGCAGCCGCACGGTGGCGAGGCCGGTGAAGCCGCATCCGGCGACGAAGCAGGTTTTCATGCGCCCAAGCTGCGCATTCAGAGGCGCGTGGCGCGAGCCAATTTCCGCCCGAGGCGCGATGGCTGCTTTACTCCCAATCATGCTTCGCGTGCTTCTCTTCATTTTTGCCGTGCTTCTCGCCATTCCCGTCCGCGCCATTCCGCCGCCGATGACGGGGAAGGATGTCGCGCTGATGGCGCGCAGCGGGTACTCGGAAACCGAGATTTTTGCCGAAGTGCAGAAGCGCCACTTCGCGACGGCGATTGATGCGGCGATGGAAAAGGCGATGCTCGATGGCGGCACTCCCGCGGCCTTGATCGCGAAGCTCAAGGCGGGGAATTTCGTCCTCTCGCCGGACCAGCAGGCGGCGGCCGTGCGGCGGGCGGCGGAGGATCGCGCAGCGGCGATGCAGCGGGAGCAAAACGAGGAGCGGCTCATCCAGCAGCGCCGCGAGGATGCCGCCGCGCTCGCGAACAACGCCAACTCGCGCGACAACATTCAGCGCCTGCTCGATGGCCGGCTCGTCCGGCTTCAGGCTTCGGAGATCGTTCCCTACTCGGCGAGCAATCTGCGCGATGTGCGGATGTATGCCTTTTACTACTCCGCAGGCTGGTGCGGTCCGTGCCGGAAAACGACGCCGGTGCTCGCCGAGTGGTATCGCAAGGTGAAAGCCGCGCATCCCGAGTTTGAACTCATCTTCGTGAGCAGGGACAAGGGCGACAACACCTACGCCGACTACCTGCGGAAAAACGCGATGCCCTGGCCGGCGGTTCGTTACGCCGACGTGCAGGATCCGGCGATCAATCAATTCGGCGGCAAGAGCATCCCGTGGCTCTCGGTCGTAAGCCGCGCGGGCGTGGCGCTGACCAAGAACGCGGAGGGCGGCGAATACGCCGATCCCGCGCAGATCATGCAGGCGATCGACACGATGCTCGCCGATCTCGCGAAGCCGGGGGCGAAGATCAAGGGCGAGTAGAGTGGGGAAAGTAAGAAGTAGTTAGTAGTCAGTCGTTAGAAGCGGCGCATTCTTCTCACTGACTACTAACTACTTCTTACTCCCTCACCCAATCCGCACCGCGCGCGTTTTGTCCAGGCGCAGCACATCGCCGGACTGCGGTGCGGGCGCGGCTTTCGGGTCGGTGATTTTTTCGCCGTGAAGCTGCACGCTTCCCTGCTCGACGAGCCGCCGCGCATCGCCGCGTGATTTCACCATCTGGTACCCGCGGTCGTAGCCCGCGACGACGAGCGAGACGATGTCCGCGCCGATGCCTTCGAGGCTGACGACCGGCCACTCGGCGTGCTCGACATCACGCTTGCTAAACTTCGTGTTAAAATCCGCCAGCGCCGCCAGCGCCGCGTCCCCGCCGTGGTATCGCTCGACGATGCGCGAGGCGAGTTGCTTCTTCGCATCCATCGGATGAATCGCGGGCACGTCCTCGCCGAGCAGCAGCAGATAGTAGCGCGCCATGAGCGTGTCGCTGATGCTCATCAGCTTGCCAAACATCTCCGGCGGCGGCTCGCTCACGCCCACATAATTCCCGAGGCTCTTCGACATCTTGTTCACGCCGTCGAGCCCTTCCAGCAGCGGGAGCAGAAAGACGACCTGCTGCGGCTGCCCTTCCTCCGCCTGGAGATTGCGCCCGACAAGGATGTTGAAAAGCTGATCCGTCCCGCCGAGTTCCACATCCGCGCGCACCTTTACCGAGTCCCAGCCCTGCATGATCGGATATTGGATTTCGTGCAAATGCACCGGCTCCCCGCGCTCCATGCGTCCCTTGAAATCCTCGCGCTGGAGCATCTGCTGCAACGTCACGCGCGCGTTCAGCCGCATCACTTCCTCGAAGCTCATCATCTCGAACCACTCGCCGTT